>JBOGEN010000075.1:0-12928 GCA_050743265.1 Actinomycetes bacterium | reverse complement strand
GGCCCAGAGCGTGCACGAGGCCGGCCCGGCGCAGGACGACGACATCCTGCTGCGGCAGCCCGTATGCCTCGCCCGCCGCGGACGCCAGCTCGGCCAGCCGCGGCCCCAGCACGAACCTGCCCTGCATGTCGCGCATGACGAGGCGGTGGTGCTCCAGCGCGACGGCGAGCCGGTGGGCGGTCGGCCGGGCCAGACCCGTGTTGGCGACCAGGCTGGCAAGGCTCGCCGGCCCGGCCTCGAGAGCCGCGAGCACCCGGACGGCTTTGTCGAGTACGCCGACACCGCTAGAGTCGTCCATGTCTCGATACTGCCGTCTCGGGATTTGAGATGCAAGGAGGTACTCAGGCATGCCGAGGACGCTGGCGCAGAAGGGGTGGGACTCGCACGTGGTCCGCACCTCGGCAGGGGGGCCCGACCTCCTCTACATCGACCTCCACCTCGTCCACGAGGTGACGAGCCCGCAGGCCTTCGACGGCCTGCGGCTCTCCGGACGGCGCGTACGCCGGCCCGACCTCACGATCGCCACCGAGGACCACAACGTCCCCACGGACGGGCTGCTCGGCCCGATCGCGGACCCCGTGTCCCGGGAGCAGGTCGAGACGCTGCGCCGCAACTGCACCGAGTTCGGGGTCCCGCTGTACGAGATGGGCGCACCCGACCAGGGCATCGTCCACGTGATCGGCCCGCAGCTCGGGCTCACGCAGCCCGGCCTGACGGTCGTGTGCGGGGACAGCCACACCTCCACGCACGGGGCGTTCGGCGCGCTCGCGTTCGGCATCGGCACCAGCGAGGTCGAGCACGTGCTCGCCACGCAGACCCTGCCGGTGCACCCGTTCAGGACGATGGCCGTCACCGTCGACGGCACGCTGCCGCCCGGGGTGACCGCCAAGGACCTTGCCCTGGCCGTGATCGCGCAGATCGGCACCGGCGGTGGGCGTGGACACGTCATCGAGTACCGGGGCGAGGCCGTCCGCCGGCTGTCGATGGAAGGGCGGATGACGCTCTGCAACATGTCCATCGAGGCCGGGGCTCGTGCGGGCATGGTGGCCCCGGACGAGACCACGTACGCCTACCTGGCCGGACGCCGGCACGCGCCGAAGGGCGAGGCCTGGGACACGGCGGTCGCCGCCTGGGAGGACCTGCGCACCGACGAGGATGCGACGTTCGACACCGAGGTGCACCTCGACGGATCCGCGCTGGCTCCGTTCGTCACCTGGGGCACCAACCCTGCCCAGGGCGCCCCGCTGACCGAGCGCGTGCCCGACCCGGGGACGTACGTCGACCCGATGGCACGGCAGTCCGTCGAGCGTGCCCTCGCGTACATGGACCTGCGGCCGGGCACGGCCTTGCGCGACATCGCGGTCGACACCGTGTTCGTCGGCTCCTGCACGAACGGGCGGATCGAGGACCTCCGTGCCGCAGCGGACGTCCTGCGGGGCCACCGCGTGGCCGAGGGGGTCCGGATGCTCGTCGTGCCCGGCTCGGTGGGCGTGAAGAGCGCCGCCGAAAAAGAGGGCCTCCACGAGCTGTTCGAGGCCGCCGGTGCGGAGTGGCGTGGGGCCGGCTGCTCCATGTGTCTCGGCATGAACCCCGACCAGCTCGGCCCGGGGGAGCGCAGCGCGTCCACATCCAACCGCAACTTCGAGGGCCGGCAGGGCCCTGGCGGCCGTACCCATTTGGTCTCTCCCGCGGTCGCGGCTGCGACCGCCGTGAGCGGACACCTGTCGGCCCCGACCGACCTCGAGCCCGCACTCGTGACCGACGGAAGGGCCTGAGCCGTGGAGCGCTTCACCACGCACACCGGCACGATCGCGCCGCTGCGCTACAGCAATGTCGACACGGACCAGATCATCCCCGCCGTCTACCTGAAGAGGGTGACGCGGACGGGGTTCGGCGAGGGACTGTTCAAGGCGTGGCGGTCCGACCCGGACTTCGTCCTCGAGAGGCCGGAGCACTCCGGGGCCACCGTCCTCGTCGCCGGCCAGGACTTCGGCACCGGCTCCTCCCGTGAGCACGCCGTGTGGGCGCTGCAGGACCACGGCTTCCGCGTCGTGGTGTCCCCCGGGTTCGCCGACATCTTCCGGAGCAACGCCCTCAAGGGCGGGCTGCTCACCGTGGAGGTGTCCCAGGACGTGGTGGACCGGCTGTGGCAGGCGGCCGAGGACGACCCGTCCACCGAGGTGACCGTGGACCTCGAGGCCAGGGAGCTGCGCCACGGCGGGGACGTGGTGCGGTTCGCGCTCGACGACCACACACGCTGGCGCCTCCTCGAGGGGCTCGACGACATCGGGATCACGCTGAGCCGCGAGGACGCGATCACCGAGTTCGAGGCTGGACGCCCGTCCTGGCGTCCCCGGACCCTGGCCGAGTCCGGCTGACGCGCGCCGATCGTGGCGGGCGCGGTCGAGACCGGCGCTGAACCCTGGCAGCGGCTGGCGGACAGGTTGCGCGAGGCGCACCACCGGGTCGCCCACAGCGATGCCGACGCGGCCGAACGGCGTGAGCTGACGCGCCGTCTGCTCGTCATCACGGATGCCGCGAAGCACGACGTGGACGCTGCCGCGCGCCGGCTGGAGCGGTTCCTCGACGAGCTGGGCGACCCGACCGACGGCCCGGGCGAGCCCGAGCCGCACTGACCGAGCGGCCCGACGATTCCGCGTACCGCGCAAGAGAAGGCGACGACACAGCAAGGAAATCGCGTCTGGTGATTGTCACCAGGCGTTGTGTTGCCTACGTTTCGGGGGATCGAGCGATTCGGCCTCGACATGTTTCCGGAGGGCAACAGTGAACAAGGCGGATCTCATCGACGCGGTCGCTACCCGGCTGGGTGGCGCCAAGCGTGACGCAAACGACGCCGTCGAGGCCGTACTCGACAGCATCACCCGTGCGGTCGCGAAGGGCGACCGCGTGTCAATCACGGGCTTCGGCTCGTTCGAGAAGGTGGACCGTCCGGCGCGTTTCGCCCGTAACCCCCGCACCGGCGAGCGGGTTCGGGTGAAGAAGACCGCGGTTCCCAAGTTCAAGGCTGGGGCGGACTTCAAGGGTGTCGTGAGCGGCGCGAAGAAGCTTCCCAAGGCCGCGGCCTCGACGACCAAGTCCGCGGCGGCCAAGAGCACGGCGGGCGCGCGCAAGAGCTCGGCCGGCGCCCGCAAGAGCCCCACCCGCAAGGCTGCCACGACCGGCACGCGGCGTACCACCGCGGCCAAGAAGGGCACCACCACGCGGCGTACGACCGCGGCGAAGAAGGGCGCGACGTCGCGCAAGACGTCGCCGTCGCGCAAGACGACGGCGCGCCGGAGCGCGGCGAAGAAGTCCTCCGCCCGCCGTTCGAGGTAGGCCGAGGGAGAGTTTCCTCACCAGTAAGGGCCGGAACCCACGCGGGTTTCGGCCCTTTCTGATCACCGGGCACGTGATCACGGCCCGATCACAGGGCAATCACGGTGCGTTGTTCCGAGGGTCTTTCGGGGTCACCGGGTGGGATCGGCGTATGTCGCGAGCGTGAGCATGCTCACCCGGCGCCCCGCGCCGTCACCCGTGACCTGGACGCGCACCCGCTGCCCGAAACGCAGCAGCCGCAGCCCGCCCGCCGCGAATGCCTCCGCGCCGAACGGCAGCTCGGTGCCGTCGTCGAGGAGGACGGAGCCGGAGCGGGTGGCGGGGGAGAACTCCCGGACTGTCGCCTGCACACGGGCGAGCCTACCGAGGCGTCGTCGCCGACGGCGTCAGCCGAGCGAGCGCAACCCGAGCACGTGGGCGAGGTGGGCCGTACGCGGGCCTGCCCCCATGCGCAGTGCGTCGGCCAGGTCGACCTCGGTGTCGACGTCGCGACGCAGGGACGCCACGTCCTCACGGGCTATCTCGTGGTACCCGGCAGCCGCGTGGCGCGCACGCGACCTGGCGCCGAACCCCGGGACCAGCGGGACGTCGGGTCCGGCCACCAGCAGGGTCGTGCCGGTGCCCCCTGCGTCCGCCACGAACGCGGCGGGGTGCTCCGCGGCCTCGGCGAGCGCCAGGGCCAGGTGTCCGGGACGCAGCGCGGGAAGGTCCGCCGAGAGCGCCCCGACGCACGCTCCCGGATGCCGCCGGCGTGCCTCGGCGATGCCGTACGCGAGCGCTGGGTTGAGCCCGGCCGACGGCTGGTCAGGGACGAGGGACACGTCCATGCCCGCCAGTGCCTCGCTCGCTCGTGGGTCGTCCGTGACCACGAGCACCTCCACGCCCGGGCACCTCCGAGCCGCCTCGACCGTGTCGCAGGCCATCGCGAGCGCCAGGTCCTCCCGCCGGGCACCCAGCGGCTCGGCCAGCCGGGACTTGGCCGCGTGCAGCAGCTTGACGGGGACGACGAGGCACCATGGGGCCTGTCCTGACGTGTGCATCGGCACGATCCTCGCCCTTCTCCCGTGGGTGCGGCGCACGACCCCGTCCTCGACACCGCCGAACGGGGGGCGGGACACTGGGGGACGCCGCGGGAGGCCCCTGCGGCCGGGAGCCCCGTGCCCGCCGGGTCCCGTCCCGGACCCAGGGGAGCGAGTGAGCCAGTGCGCCGAGGACGGATGGGCTTCTGGTTGCGCTTCGCGGTGGTGGTCCTCAAGCCGTTGCTCCTGCTGCTCACCCGGCACGACTGGCAGGGCCGCGAGCACGTCCCGCGGACCGGCGGTCTGGTGCTCGTGACCAACCACACCTCGCACGTCGACCCGCTGACGTTCGCGCACTTCGTGTACGAGTGCGGGCGGCTGCCCCGGTTCCTCGCCAAGTCCGAGCTGTTCGGTGTGCCGTTCGTGGGGCGGGTGGTACGGGGCGCGGGACAGATCGCCGTGTACCGCAACTCGCCGGACGCGTCCCGCGCCTACCGGGACGCCCTCGATGCCGTCCGCCGAGGGGAGTGCGTGATCGTCTATCCGGAGGCCACCATCACCCACGACCCGCTGCTGTGGCCCATGGTCGGCAAGACCGGAGCGGCGCGGATCGCGCTCGAGACGGGCGTGCCCGTCGTCCCCGTGGCTCAGTGGGGCCCCCACCTCGTGCTCGGCCCGTACGAGAAGGTGCCGCACCTGCTGCCCCGCAAGCTCGTGCACCTGCGCGCCGGCCCGCCGGTGGACCTCTCGGCGTTCGAGGGCACAGCGGTCACCACCGAGGTGCTCCGCTCCGCCACCGAGAGGATCATGTTGTCCGTGACCGCCGAGCTGGAGACCCTGCGCGGCGAGACGGCGCCACCCGTCCCGTACGACGTGCGGCGCGAGGGCGACGCAGCCGGCGACGAGCGGAGCAGCGCATGACCCGGGTGGCCGTCTTCGGAGCCGGATCGTGGGGCACCGCGTTCAGCATGGTCCTCGCCGACGCCGGGACCGACGTCATGTTGTGGGGCCGTCGGGCCGAGCTCGTCGACGCGATGGCCACGACGCGGCAGAACGCCGAGTACCTCCCCGGCGCCGTCCTGCCGGACGCCGTCCAGGTCACCGGCGACGCCGAGAAGGCGCTCGCGGGCGCCGAGGTCGTGGTGCTCGCGGTGCCCTCGCAGCGCCTGCGGGAGAACCTGGAGCACTGGGTGCCGCTGCTCCCCGCCGGAGTCGTGCTCGTCAACCTCGCGAAGGGCGTCGAGCTGGGCACGGCGAAGCGAATGAGCGAGGTCGTCCGCGAGGTCGCGGGCGTCCCCGCGGAGCGGGTCGCGGTGGTGAGCGGGCCCAACCTCGCGCGCGAGATCGCGCAGCGCCAGCCGGCCGCCGCCGTCGTGGCCTGCACGGACAGGAGCGTGGCGGAGAACCTGCAGTCCGCCTGCCACGCGCCCTACTTCCGCCCGTACACGAACACCGACGTGGTCGGGGTGGAGCTGGGCGGTGCGGTGAAGAACGTCATCGCGCTGGCCGTCGGGATGGCTGCCGGGATGGGCTTCGGCGACAACTCGCAGGCCTCGCTCGTCACCCGTGGCCTGGCCGAGACCGCACGGCTCGGCGTCGCACTCGGCGCGGACCAGCACACCTTCGCCGGGCTCGCCGGGCTCGGGGACCTCGTCGCGACCTGCGTGTCCCCGCTCTCCCGCAACCGGACGTTCGGCGAGAAGCTCGGCCAGGGGCTGTCCCTGGACGAGATCGTCGCGACCACACGCCAGGTCGCCGAGGGCGTCAAGTCGTGCGAGTCGATCCGGGACCTGGCCCGCCGCCACGACGTCGACATGCCGATCACCGCGCACGTGTACTCCGTCGTGCACGACGGCATGAGCCCGGCCGAGATGCTGCGCAGCCTGATGACCCGTGAAGCGAAGGCGGAGAGGTACGGCCACTGATGCCCGACCGTCCCGACCGGCAGGACCGTCCCCACCGTCCTGGAGCGCCCGGGGAGCACACCCGCGGCGTCCACCTGCCCGCGCCTCCGGAGCCCGCCCAACGTCCGCTCGGCCAGGCGGTGTGGCGCAGCTCGGCGTACGCGTTCACCGACTCGGACGAGTACGCCGCCGTGCTCGGCGGGGAGCGCGAGGGGTACGCGTACGCCCGGGTGGCCAACCCGGGCGCGGACGGGTTCGCTGCCGCCGTCGCCGCCCTCGAGGCGGGCCCGCGGGCGCAGCGCGGTGCGGCGGACCCGGTCACCGGCGAGGCGTTCACGTCCGGCATGGCCGCCATCACGGCCAGCATGCTGGCGCTCACCGGTGCCGGCGCCCACGTGGTCGCCTCGCGCGAGGTGTACGGCGGCACGTACGCCCTGCTCACCGGACTCCTGGCCCGGTTCGGCGTGGAGACCACCCTCGTCGACACGGCGGACACCGCGGCGGTGGAGGCGGCCGTTCGGCCGGGCTCCACCCGCGTCGTGTACGCGGAGACGCTGGCCAACCCGACCATGTCGGTGCCCGACCTGCCCGCCCTCGCGGAGGTGGCACACCGGGCCGGGGCGGTCCTCGTCGTCGACTCGACGTTTGCCTCCCCGGTCGTGTGCCGGCCGCTCGCCCTCGGGGTCGACCTGGTGGTGCACTCCGCGACCAAGTACCTCGGCGGGCACAGCGACGCGACCGGCGGTGTCGTGGTGGGGCGTCCCGACCTGGTCGCCGCCGTCCGGGAGGTGCGGGTCGAGACCGGCGGTGTGCTCGCCCCGGACGAGGCCTTCCTCCTGCGGCGCGGTCTCGCCACCCTCGTCCTGCGGGTGGACCGCCAGTGCCGCAGCGCCCTCGCGCTGGCCACCGTGCTGGCCGCGCACCCGCAGGTGGCCCGGGTCGACCACCCAGGCCTGCCCGGCAGCCCGTACCACGAGCGCGCCGCGCGGCTGTTCCTGGCCGGCGAGGGCGGCACGCGGTACGGCGCCGTCGTCACCGTCACCCCGCACGGGGGCCGCGAGGCCGGCCAGGCGTTCGCGGACCGGCTGTGCCTGGCCTCGGTGGCCACCTCCCTCGGCGGCGTGCACACCGTCGCCGGACACGTGGCGTCCACCAGCCACCGCCAGCTGGACGACGAGGCGCTCGCCGACGCGGGCATCGCCCCGGCCGCGGTCCGCATCTCGGTCGGTCTCGAGGACCCGGACGACCTGGTCGCCGACGTGACCGCTGCGCTGGCCGACGCGTCCGCTGCCGCACCCGGACGGTAGCCTCGCGGCGATGAGTGGCCAGCCGCGCAAGACCAGGGTCGCCGTGGTGTTCGGCGGACGCAGCTCCGAGCACGCCGTCTCGTGTGTCACCGCCGGCAGCGTCCTCGCGGCGCTCGACCGGGACGTCTACGACGTCGTGCCCGTGGGCATCACCCGCGAGGGCCGCTGGGTGCTCGCGCCTGACGAGCCGGAGAAGCTCGCGATCACCGCGGGGCGGCTGCCCGAGGTGGACGAGGGGGGCACGTCGGTGGTCCTCGTCAACGACACGGGGTCGCACGAGATCGTCGTGCGCCACCCCGGCCAGGTGCCGCAGACGTTCGGCGAGGTCGACGTCGTCTTCCCGCTGCTGCACGGCCCGTACGGCGAGGACGGCACCGTCCAGGGCCTGCTCGAGATGGCCGGCGTGCCGTACGTGGGCTCGGGCGTGTTCGCCAGCGCGGCGGGCATGGACAAGCACTACATGAAGGTCGTCCTCGCCGGGGCCGGCCTGCCGATCGGCCCGTACGTCGTCGTCCGCCCCCGCGAGTGGCTGGACGACAAGGCGGCCGTCCGCGAGTCCGTGGCGGCGCTGGGCTGGCCGGTCTTCGTCAAGCCCGCGCGTGGGGGGTCGAGCATCGGCATCTCCCGCGTCGACGGGCCCGCCGAGCTCGGGGACGCTGTCGAAGAGGCCCGCCGGTACGACCCCAAGGTCATCGTCGAGGCGCAGCTCGAGGGACGCGAGATCGAGTGCGGCGTCCTCGAGGACGACGAGGGGCGGCCGGTCGCGAGCCTGCCGGCCGAGGTCCGCGTGCACGGGACGCACGCCTTCTACGACTTCGAGGCGAAGTACCTCGACGAGGGCACCGACCTCGACGTGCCGGCTGACCTGCCCGACGCGGCCGTGGAGCAGGTGCAGCGGCTCGCCCTGGCCGCGTTCGACGCGCTGTCCTGCGAGGGGCTCGCCCGGGTCGACTTCTTCTCCACGACCGAGGGACGCCTCGTGGTGAACGAGCTCAACACGATGCCGGGGTTCACGCCCGCGTCGATGTTCCCGCGGATGTGGGCGGCCTCAGGCGTGGACTACCCAGCCCTGGTGAACCGTCTGCTCGGTGCCGCGCTGCGCCGCTCGACCGGCCTGCGCTAGCCCTCGTTCCTCGCGTCCTGCCCGCGCCCTGTCCTGCCCTTCTCGGGTCCTTCCCGGACACCGGCCCGCTCTTCTCCGGCACGGTGTCGTCCAGAGGGACCGCGAGGTCGACGAGGTAGTTCGCGCCGGGCTGCTGGTCCTCGGGCACGGCGAGCTCCACGTCCGCGACCCGGTCCGTCGTCGTGAACGTCGCGGACCCGTCGTCGTGCTCGACCGGGAACCAGTCGACCCGGTTCACCGAGAACAGGGTCGAGGTCGGCTGGAGCCCCGCCGGGCGCGGCACCCCGCAGCGCAGCACCACCGGTGGATCGCCCCAGGCCGCGGTGTACTCGGACGCCGGCTTCGTGTCCCGCTGCCGCTCACCGTCGAGCTCCTGGGGCAGCGACCGTATGAGGCGCGTACAGGCTCGTGCCGCGTCACCGGTGGGCTGGGGCGGGTCCACCTCGACCGGCCCCGCGCTGCAGCCGGATGCCAGGGCGAGCGCCGCCAGCCCGATCAGCGCCGACGCGCGCGGAGCCGCACGCCCACGTCGGACCCGTGGCCGCCGGGCCGGACGCGGGGGCGGGCTTCCGGGAGACTGGGTCAGGACGGGACGTGCCGTGTGCAGCGAGGGGCCTCCGGCGCTCAGATGTGGACCACGGGGCAGGTCAGCGTCCTGGTGATGCCCTCGACGTTCTGGACCCGGGCGACGACGAGCTGGCCCAGCTCATCCACGTCCCGCGCCTCGGCGCGCACGATCACGTCATAGGGACCCGTGACGTCCTCCGCGGAGGTGACGCCCTTGATGTTCGCGATCTCTCGCGCGACCGTGGCCGCCTTGCCGACCTCGGTCTGGATCAGGATGTAGGCCTGCACCACCACGGTCGTCCTCCCACTCGGGGTCGATCGCTGAGCGCCGATCACGCTACCGCGTCCGACGAGGAGGATGAGGAGCAGATGACCCCGCCGCAGATGGCCGGGCCCCCAGAGGGCGAGCCCGGCCGGACGGTCGGCGAGCTCGGCGAGTTCGAGCTCATCGCCGCCATCGCCGCGCGGCTGCCGCAGGGGCCTGCGGTCTGGGTGGGGCCTGGTGACGACGCCGCCGTCGTCACCGCGCCGGACGGCCGAGTCGTGGCCACCACGGACCTGCTCGTCGAGGGGCGGCACTTCCGCCGCGAGTGGTCGTCGGCGTACGACATCGGGCGCAAGGCCGCGGCGCAGAACTGTGCGGACGTCGTGGCCATGGGAGCGGTCCCGACCGTTCTGCTCGTCGGGCTGGGGGCCCCAGCGGACCTGCCCGCCGACTGGGCGCTGGGGCTCGCTGACGGGCTGCGGGACGAGGCCGCGCTCGTCGCCGCGTCCGTCGCCGGTGGGGACATCGTGGCCGCCTCGGCGGTGACGATCGCGGTCACGGCCCTCGGGGACCTGGAGGGGCGTGACCCCGTGCTGCGGTCGGGGGCGCGTCCGGGAGACCTCGTCGTGCTCGCCGGGCGTACCGGCTGGGCCGCCGCCGGGCTCGCCGTGCTCGGCCGGGGGTTCCGCTCGCCAAAGGCGCTCGTCGAGGCGCACCGCCGTCCCGAGCCGCCGTACGCCCTCGGCCCCGAGCTGGCCCGCCGGGGGGCCACGGCGATGGTGGACGTGAGCGACGGGCTCGTGGCCGACCTGCGCCACGTGGCGGAGGCCAGCGGGGTGAGGGTGTCTCTGGACCGGGCGGCGTTCGACGTCCCGGACGTGATGGCCGAGGTGGCCGGGGCGCTGCATGCCGAGCCGTACGACTGGTTGCTCACCGGGGGCGACGACCACGCCCTCGCGGCCACCGTTCCGGCCGGGACGGCGCTCCCGGACGGGGTGCGGGTCGTCGGCCGCGTCGAGGACGGCGAGGGCGTGACGGTCGACGGCACGGCCTGGGACGGCGGAGGGCACGACCACTTCCGCCGCTGAGCCCGGGCAGGGCGCGCCCTGCCGGCCGGCCCCCACGTAGGCTGCCGCACATGGCTGACGCCCCACCCCGCGTACTCACCGTGGCCGGGTCGGACTCCGGTGGCGGAGCGGGTATCCAGGCCGACCTCAAGACGATGCTGGCGTGCGGCGTCCATGGCATGAGCGTGGTGACCGCCGTCACCGCCCAGAACTCCCTCGGCGTGCAGGGCTACTGGGAGCTGCCGGTCGAGGCGGTACGGGCACAGTTCCGCAGCGTGGTCGACGACATCGGCGTCCAGGCCGTGAAGACGGGCATGCTCGCGTCCACCGCGCTCGTGGAGACTGTGTCCGACCTGCTCGACGGCGTGCGTGCGGCCGGGATCCCTGTGGTCGTCGACCCCGTCGGTGTCTCGAAGCACGGCGATGCGCTGCTCGCCGCCGAGGCCGTGGCCACGGTCCGCGACCGGGTGCTGCCCCTCGCCACGGTCGCGACCCCCAACCTGTACGAGGTCGCCCAGCTCACCGGCGTGAAGGTCACCGACCGCGCGGGGATGCGGGAGGCGGCGGAGGCCGTCCGGGCGCTCGGGCCCGAGTGGGTCCTCGTCAAGGGCGGGCACCTGCCCGGGGACGACGAGGCCGCCGACCTCCTCTTCGACGGCGTGCAGGCGCACTGGTTCAGCGCCCCCCGCCACGACAACCGGCACACCCACGGAACGGGCTGCACGCTGGCCAGCGCCGTCGCGTCCTTCCTCGCATGGGGGGACGACACCGTCGAGGCCGTCCGCCGGGCGAAGGACTACGTGTCCGGCGCGGTGGCCGCCGGCTTCCCGCTCGGCACCGGCATCGGGCCGGTCGACCACGGCTGGGCACACCGGGAGGCTCAGCGGGGAGCTCGCTCGGGAGCTCAGCGGGCATGAGCGCCGCCGGGTCCGAGGTGTCCTCGCCGGCCGGCGACTTCGTCCTGCGGCGCGAGCCGTACGACTCCGACGCCGCGGCCCAGCTCGTCGAGCTCGTGCAACAGGAGTACGTCGTGCGCTACGGCGGCCCCGACGGCACGCCCGTCGACCCCGCCGAGTTCGCTGCGCCGGGTGGAGCGTTCCTCGTGGGGTACCACCTGGCCGACGGGGTGGAGCGTCCCATCGCCTGCGGCGGCGTACGCCGGTACGAGCCCGCCGTGGGGGAGCTCAAGCGCATGTTCGTCGACCCCGCGCACCGCAGGCAGGGCCTGTCCCGCGTCCTGCTGGCCGCGCTCGAGGACACCGCGCGCTCGCTCGGGTACGCCGAGCTGTGCCTGGAGACCGGCGACCGCCAGCCCGAGGCGATGGCGCTCTACGCGTCCTCGGGTTACCGGCGCGTCGCCCCGTACGGGTACTACCGGTGCGCCCCCGGCTCCGCGTGCTTCGCCAAGGACCTGGCCGTCCCGGGCGCGGACTGAGCAGGAGCGGAAACCCGTGCCAGCGCGTGAGGCGGCGCGGGTGGGGAAGGCAGGGCTAGCGGGTGACCTTGCCCGCCTTGATGCAGGAGGTGCAGACGTTGAGCCGCTTCGGCGTCCGCCCGACCACGGCGTGCACCGTCTGGATGTTCGGGTTCCAGCGGCGGCGGGTGCGGCGGTGGGAGTGGGAGATGTTGTTCCCGAACCCCGGGCCCTTACCGCAGACGTCGCAGACGGCAGCCACGGTCGCTCTCCAAGTCATGGGGTGGTCTCGTGCGGACGCCCGGGAAGGCCGGGCAACTCGGACAGGCTACCCGACCCTGCGGCCCCGCCGCACCGTCCCCGGCGTTGACTACCCTTCCTGCGCACGTGCGTGGTGACCAGCCCGGGCCACCGGGGCCGCCACCTCGGGGACGATCACGGGGACGCATGAGGACAGACGCGGAGGATCACGTGCCGGCCACGCTGGACGCCGAAGCGGTCAACCGCTGGTGCCGGGTCGGCCTGCGTGACCTGCACCAGGCGCGGGTGGAGATCGACACGATCAACGTCTACCCGGTGCCCGACGGCGACACCGGGACGAACCTCTGCCTGACCATGGAGGCGGTCGTCGAGGCACTCGGGGTCGACGGCGCCGGCCCGCATGCGGAGGGGGCCGCCGCGTCCGGCGCGGGTGACCTGGCGGGCACCCTGCGGACGATCGCGCACGCGGCCCTGCTCGGCGCACAGGGGAACTCCGGCGTCATCCTGTCCCAGCTGCTGCGGGGGCTGACCGAGGAGCTCGGCGGGGGCGTCCGCGCGGACGGGGAGGCCCTGGCGGCCGCGCTGCGCCGCGCGGCCGACCTCGGGTACGCCGCCGTGGGGTCTCCGGTCGAGGGGACCGTCCTCACGGTGGCCCGGGCAGCGGC
>JBOGEN010000074.1:0-3248 GCA_050743265.1 Actinomycetes bacterium | reverse complement strand
GCTGGAGGGCCCGGCGGTGACGCCGCCCGCCGGCGTGCCCGCCACCCGGCCCGTCGTGGGCCGCGGGGCCGCGCTGTACCCGGACGTGCTGGGGCCGGTCCACCCTCCGGAGGCCCCGGACGCGGGCACGCTGGCCCGGCTCGTCGCGCACCGACTGGCGTCCGGCGGCGAGCTGCTGCCCCCGAAACCGCTGTACCTGCGGCGCCCGGACGCGGCCAGCCCGGGGCCGCGCAAGCGGGTGACGGCATGAGCGCGCCCGTGGTCCTCCGCCGTCTCCGCTGGTGGGACGTGCCACGGCTGCTCGACGTCGAGCGCGGCGCGTTCGGCCCGGACGCCTGGTCCGAGCCCGGGTTCTGGTCCGAGCTGGCCTGGTGGCCGGAGTCCCGCTACTACGTGGTCGCCGAGGAGCCGGAGGGGGAGCTCGTCGGGTACGCCGGGCTGTTGAGCGCGGCGGACGAGGCCACCGTGCAGACCGTCGTCGTCGACCCCGACAAGCGCGGCCGCGGGGTCGGGCGCCGGCTGCTCGACGACCTGCTGGCCGAGGCCGTCCGCCGGGGCGCGGGGACGGTGTGGCTCGAGGTCAGGGAGGACAACGCGCCCGCGCTGGCCCTCTACGACGCGTACGGGTTCGAGCGGGCCGGGGTGCGCCGCGGGTACTACGAGGGCGGCCGCGTGGATGCGGTCGTGATGCGCCGACGTCCCGTGTCCGGGCGCCGCCGGTGGCAGGCGCAGGCATGAGCGAGGCGCCGCTGGTGCTCGGCATCGAGACGTCCTGCGACGAGACCGGGGTCGGCCTCGTCCGCGGGCACCGCCTGCTCTCGGACGCCCTCGCCTCCAGCGTGGACGAGCACGCCCGGTTCGGGGGCGTCGTGCCCGAGGTGGCCTCCCGCGCGCACCTCGAGGCGATGGTGCC
Organism: Actinomycetes bacterium; assembly: GCA_050743265.1. Taxonomy (GTDB): domain Bacteria; phylum Actinomycetota; class Actinomycetes; order JBOGEN01; family JBOGEN01; genus JBOGEN01. The sequence goes on along the minus strand of JBOGEN010000074.1, from coordinate 2,335 downwards.
GACGGTCGAGCGCGCGCTCGCGGACGCGGGCGCCACCCTGGCCGATGTGGACGCGGTCGCCGTGACCAGCGGGCCGGGCCTGGCGGGGGCGCTGCTCGTGGGGGTCGCCGCAGCCAAGGCGTACGCCCTCGCGCTGGACCGGCCGCTGTACGGGGTGAACCACCTCGCCGCGCACGTCGCCGTGGACCAGCTCGAGCACGGCCCGCTCCCCGAGGGGTGCGTGGCGTTGCTCGTGTCGGGCGGGCACTCCTCGCTGTTGCTCGTCCCCGACGTGACCCGGGACGTCCAGCCGCTCGGGGCGACGCTGGACGACGCGGCGGGGGAGGCCTTCGACAAGGTCGCCCGGGTGCTCGGCCTGCCGTTCCCCGGAGGGCCGCACGTCGACCGCGCCGCGCGCGAGGGCGACCCGGACGCCGTCGCGTTCCCCCGCGGCATGACCGGTCCCCGGGATGCCCCGTACGACTTCTCGTTCTCCGGGCTCAAGACCGCGGTCGCCCGCTGGGTCGAGGCACGGGAGTCCGCCGGTGAGCCGGTGCCGACGGCGGACGTCGCCGCGTCCTTCCAGGAGGCCGTCGTGGACGTGCTCACCCGCAAGGCCGTCCGGGCCTGCCGCGACCAGGGGGTGGACCACCTGCTCATCGGCGGGGGCGTGGCCGCGAACTCCCGGCTGCGCGCGCTCGCCGAGACACGCTGCGCCCAGGCGGGCGTACGGCTGCGCGTGCCTCGGCCTGCGCTGTGCACGGACAACGGCGCGATGGTCGCCGCCCTGGGTGCGGAGATGGTCGCCCGCGGGCGTACGCCGTCTGCGCTGCATCTGCCCGCGGACTCGTCGATGCCGGTGACGGACGTCCTCGCGTGACCGGCCTGGCCCTGCTGGGCCTCGCCGCGATCCTGCTCGTGGCCGGGGCCGAGCTGTTCGTGGAGAACGCGGCGTCCGCCGCCGGACGGCTCGGTGTCAGCGTGCTCGCGGTCGGCGTGCTGCTCGCCGGGGCCGAGCCGGAGGAGCTCGTCACGTCAGTCTTCGCGTCCTTGCGCGACCGGCCGGACCTGGCAGCCGGCGACGCCATCGGCGCCAACGTCACGATCTGCGCGCTGGCCCTCGGCGCTGCGGCACTGGCCCGGCCGCTCCCCGTCGGGAGACGGGTGCGGGAGTACGCCGTCGCCGCGGCCGGTGCCGGCGTGCTGGCCCTCGTCGTGCTCGCCGACTCCGCGGTGAGCCGGGTCGAGGGCGCGCTGCTCGTCGCGGCGTACGCCGCGGTGGTGGCCCTGGTGTGGTGGCGGGAGAAGGCACCGCCCGAGTGGGGCGAGCTGGCCGAGGCCCACGCCGGTGAGGAGCAGTCTCGCGGACGGTCTGTCTCGGGCCGGTCGCAGGCGCTCGGCCTGCTGGCCGCCCTGGGCGGGCTCGGCCTGATGCTGGCCGGGGGCGGTGTCGCCGTGGCCGGGGCGTCGCGCGTCGTGTCGGCGTTGGACCTGACCGACACCGCAGTCGGGCTCACCCTGCTGGCCCTGGCGACGAGTGCCGAGCTGTTCGCCTTGGTCTGGTCGGCCGCCCGCCGGGGGGTCGGCGAGATCGCCGTCGCCGGGGTCGTGGGCTCGGCCGCGTACAACGCCACCGCGACGCTGGGCGCAGCGGCGCTGGCTCGTCCGCTCGTCGTCACCGGCATGACCTGGCCCGCTGTCCTGGCGGCGGCGCTGCCCCTGGTGGTCGTCGGGCTCGGCCGAGCCGGTCGGCTGGGGCGTACCGCGGGCGCGTTCCTGTGCGTCACCTACGCTGCGTACGCCGTGAGGGTGATCACCTGATGGGCAGGCGCGGGGACAGGCCCCCGGGGGGCCGACCCCTGAGCGCGGAGCCGGCCGAGGGACCCGTGCGCCGCGCCACCGGCCCCTGGACGCCCGCCGTCCGCGCCCTCCTCGCCTACCTGGCCTCGGCAGGCTTCGCGGGCGCGCCCCGGCTGATCGACTCGGGCGGCGAGCGGCGCGAGGTTCTCCAGTACGTCGTCGGTGAGACGGTCGGCGACCAGGTGCCGTTCCCCGCCTGGTGCTGGGCCGATCCCACCTTGGTCCAGGTGGCCCGGCTGCTGCGGCGCTACCACGTTGTCGTCTCGGGGTTCCGCCCGACCGAGCCGATGGCCTGGCACTCCGCGGAGGCGGCCGTCGGTCCCGCCGAGGTCGTCTGCCATAACGACGTGTCGCCGGCCACCGTCGTCCGGCGGGACGGGGAGGTCGCCGCCCTGCTCGACTGGGACATGGCCGTGCCGGCACCGCCCGAGTGGGACCTCGCCCACGCGGCCTGGCAGTTCGTCCCGCTGCACCCGCCGGGTCTCGCCGCCCGGCT
>JBOGEN010000073.1:0-5816 GCA_050743265.1 Actinomycetes bacterium | reverse complement strand
AGTCGGCGGCGGTGGAGTCGGCCGCGGCCGCCGCGCCCGAGTCGCAGGCGGCGACGGAGCCAGCCGGCTCGGGTCGCAGGCAACCACGGGCCGGGCTGTGGTCGCTGTGCACCCCGCTGCTCGTCGCCGCCGACGCGCTGTCCCTCGCCGACGTGTCCGGCGAGGCCCTCGCCGAGGCCGCGGACCTCCTCGACGACTGCGCGGGACGGTACGGCCCGCTGGTCGGCTCGTTCGAGAACCCGGCCAAGGCGCTCGCGGTACAGCTCATGGGCTCCGTCCCGCTGGTGTGGGGCGCGGGGGAGCTGGCGGGCGTGGCCGCGTACCGGTTCGCCTGCCAGATGAACGAGAACGCGAAGTACGCGTCGTCCTGGGGCGTGCTGCCCGAGGTCCTCCACAACCAGGTCGTCGCGATGGACGGGCCGTTCGCCAGCGCCGCCGGGGACGAGAACGACTTCTTCCGTGACCGGCTCGAGGACCCGTTCGGCTCGCCGCGGCTCCATCTCGTGCTGCTGCGTGACGACGCCGGCGAGGGTGAGACGCTCGCCCGCCACCGGGAGGCCGTCGCCGCCACCGCGACTGGCCGCGGCGTGCCCGTCAGCGAGGTGACGGCCGAGGGCGAGCACCCGCTGTCGCGGCTCGCCGGGCTGGTCGCGGCGACCGACTACACGAGCGTCTACCTGGCGCTCGTGCTGGGGGTGGACCCGACCCCCGTGCCCTCGATCACGGACGTGAAGAAGCGGGTCAGCCGATGAGTGCCGGTGGTGGCACCCGGGCGATCGTCGCCGCGTTGCTCGCGAACCTCGGCATCGCCCTGAGCAAGTTCGTCGCGTTCCTCGTGACCAGCTCGTCCTCGATGCTGGCCGAGTCCGTGCACTCGGTCGCGGACTCGGGCAACCAGGCGCTGCTGCTCCTCGGCGGCAAGCGGGCCCGCCGGGAGGCGACGCCCCAGCACCCGTTCGGCTACGGGCGTGACCGCTACATCTACGCGTTCATCGTCTCGATCGTGCTGTTCTCGGTGGGCGGCCTGTTCGCCCTGTACGAGGGGTGGCACAAGCTGCACGAGGCGCTGGACGGGCACGGCGAGCTGACCTCCCCGGTGTGGGCGATCGGCGTGCTCGTCGTCGCGATCGGGCTGGAGACGTTCTCGTTCCGTACCGCGATCGTCGAGTCGAACCGCGTCAGGCAGGGGCGGTCGTGGGTGCAGTTCGTCCGGCACGCGAAGGCTCCCGAGCTGCCGGTCGTCCTGCTGGAGGACCTGGGCGCGCTCGTGGGTCTCGTCTTCGCCCTCGTCGGCGTCAGTCTCGCCGTGGTCACCGGCAACGAGGTGTGGGACGGGCTCGGCACGATGGCCATCGGCCTCCTTCTCGTGTCGATCGCCGTGGTGCTCGCGCTCGAGACCAAGAGCCTGCTCCTCGGCGAGGCGGCGACCCCGGAGGCGGTCAGCCGCATCACGCAGGCGCTGCTCGCCGGCGACGCGGTCGAGCGGGTCATCCACATGCGGACGTTGCACCTGGGCCCGGAAGAGCTGTTGGTGGCGGCGAAGATCGCGGTCCGGGCCACGGACTCGGCGGCCGAGGTTGCCGGCACGATCGATGCGGCCGAGGCCCGCATCCGGCGGGTCGAGCCGATCGCCCGGGTGATCTACCTCGAGCCCGACCTGTACTCGGAGCGGGCCGCCGCTCAGGGCTCGGACGACATCGCCCGGACGGGTGGTTGAGCGGGGCGGCAGCTCGGCAGCCGTACAACCTTGACACGGCGCTGGTAAGGTTGGTGCCCGTGGACAGGCTCACCATCCAGGAGGCCGCGCAGACCACCGGCTGGTCGGCGCGGATGCTCCGGTACGTCGAGCAGGCCGGGCTGGTCGAGGCCGAGCGCTCCGCGTCCGGCTACCGCCTGTACGGGCCCGCGCAGCTGCAGCGGCTGCGGACCCTCCGCGAGCTGCTCGACCGGCACGGCCTCGACCTGTCCGACGTGGGGTTCGCCGCCCGGCTCCGTGCCGACGCCGACCTGCGGGACGCCGTCGGGGCCTGGCTGGACGCCGAGCCGGCCCGTCCGGCCGAGGTGTCCGCGTCCGAGTGGCTGCGCTGGGAGCAGGAGAAGCACCAAGCCCTCCTCGCCGCGGCCACCCCGCTCCGTCCACCGAGCCCGTCCAGCCAGACCAGCCCTTCCGAACGCCCGACAAGCCCGACCCACCCAGTCAAGGAGACCGCATGACGTCCCGCCCGGTACTGGGGTCGAACGACCACAAGGTCGCCGACCTCGCGCTGGCCGACTACGGCCGCAAGGAGATCGATCTCGCCGAGCACGAGATGCCCGGCCTCATGGCCATGCGCGAGGAGTACGGACCGAGCCAGCCGCTGAGCGGCGCACGCGTCGCCGGCTCGCTGCACATGACGGTGCAGACGGCCGTGCTCATCGAGACCCTTGTCGCGCTCGGCGCGGACGTCCGCTGGGCGTCGTGCAACATCTTCTCCACGCAGGACCACGCCGCCGCGGCAGTGGTGGTCGGTCCGGACGGCAGCAAGGACGAGCCGCGCGGCGTGCCGGTGTACGCGTGGAAGGGTGAGTCGCTCGAGGAGTACTGGTGGTGCACCGAGCAGGTGCTCACCGGCTTCGACGGCGGCCCGAACATGATCCTCGACGACGGCGGGGACGCGACCCTGCTCGTGCACAAGGGTGTCGAGTACGAGAAGGCGGGCGCCGTCCCCGGTGACGATGCCGCCGAGAGCGAGGAGGAGGCGGTCGTCCTCGCGCTGCTGCGCCGCTCGCTCACCGAGGACTCCCAGCGCTGGACGACGATGGCCGCGGGCATCAAGGGCGTCACCGAGGAGACCACCACCGGCGTGCACCGCCTGTACGAGATGCACCGGGACGGCACGCTGCTCTTCCCCGCGATCAACGTGAACGACTCGGTGACGAAGAGCAAGTTCGACAACAAGTACGGCTGTCGTCACTCGCTCATCGACGGCATCAACCGCGCCACCGACGTGCTCATCGGCGGCAAGGTCGCGGTCGTCTGCGGCTACGGCGACGTCGGCAAGGGCTGTGCGGACTCGCTGCGCGGCCAGGGTGCCCGCGTCATCGTCACCGAGATCGACCCCATCTGCGCGCTGCAGGCCGCGATGGACGGGTACCAGGTGCTCAAGCTCGAGGACGTCATCGAGACCGCGGACATCTTCATCACCGCCACGGGCAACTTCCACGTCATCAGCGCGGACCAGATGTCCCGGATGAAGCACCAGGCGATCGTCGGCAACATCGGCCACTTCGACAACGAGATCGACATGGCCGGCCTCATGGCGACCCCGGGGATCGAGCGCGTCAACATCAAGCCGCAGGTCGACAAGTGGGTCTTCCCCGACGGTCACGCCGTGCTCGTCCTGGCCGAGGGCCGGCTGCTCAACCTCGGCTGCGCGACAGGCCACCCGTCCTTCGTCATGTCGAACTCCTTCACGAACCAGACGATCGCCCAGGTCGAGCTGTTCACGAAGGCGTCCGAGTACGAGAAGTCCGTGCACGTGCTGCCCAAGCACCTCGACGAGAAGGTCGCCCGGCTGCACCTGGACGCGCTCAGCGTCCGGCTCACCGAGATGAGCAAGCAGCAGGCCGACTACATCGGCGTCCCGCTCGAAGGCCCGTACAAGCCGGACCACTACCGGTACTAGGCCGACCTCCCGAGCGATGATCGTGAGGGCCGAGTGACCGGGCAGCGGCCACCTGGCCCTCACGATCACGGAGCCGTGATGGACCTCACCGACCCCGGCCTGGCGCCGGAAGGGGCACGCCGGGTCGCCTGGGCCGAGCGTGCGATGCCGGTGCTCGGCCGGATCGCCGCGCGGTTCGCCGCCGAGCGTCCGCTCGAGGGGCTCCGGGTGGCGGCCTCCCTGCACGTGACGACCGAGACGGCGGTGCTCGTACGTACCCTGCTGGCGGGCGGGGCGCGGGTCGCGCTCGCCGCGTCCAACCCGCTCGCCACGCAGGACGACGTCGCCGCGTCCCTGGCCGCCGACGGTGCGGACGTGTTCGCCCGCCACCGGGCCGATCCCGTGACGTACGCCCGCCACCTGCACGCCGCGCTCGACACCGGACCCGACCTGCTGCTCGACGACGGCTGCGACCTCGTGACCACGCTGCACGCTGCCCGCCCCGAGCTGGTCACCTCCGTACGGGGAGGCTGCGAGGAGACGCGGACCGGCGCGATACGCCTGCGTCAGATGGCCCAGGACGGCGCGCTGCGCATCCCCGTCCTCGCGGTCAGCGAGACCGACACGACCCGGCTCGTCGCGGACCAGTACGGCACCGGACAGTCGGTGCTCGACGCGGTCGTCCGGGCCACGCACGCCCTGCTCGCCGGGCGTACCGTCGTCGTCGCCGGGTTCGGCCCGGCCGGTCGGGGCATCGCCGACCGTGCGGCCGGGCTCGGCGCGCGCGTCGTCGTCACCGAGGTGGACGCGACCCGCGCGCTCGAGGCGACGCTGCAGGGTTACCAGGTGCTGCCGATGGGTGAGGCGGCACCGCTCGCGGATGTGGTCGTCACCGCCACCGGCAACCGCGGAGTCGTGCGCGCCGAGCACTTCGGGGTGCTGGCCGACGGCGCAGTGCTCGTCAACGCGGGACACTTCGACGTCGAGGTGGACGTGGACGCACTGCGCGAGGCCAGCGTTGCCGTCGAGCAGGGGGTGCGGCCGTTCGCCGACGCGTACGTGATGCCGGACGGGCGCCGCCTGGTACTGCTCGCCGGGGGACAGGTGGCCAACCTCGCGGTGGCCGAGGGCAGCCCTCCGGCCGTGATGGACGTCGCGTTCGGGGTCCAGGCGGTGGCGGCGGCCTGGCTCGCCGCGCACGGCGGCGACCTCGGCCCCGGCGTCCACGCGGTGCCCGCCGCGATCGACCGCGAGGTGGCCGGCCTCGCCCTGGAGGCACTGGGCGTACGCCTCGACGTGCTCGACCCGGCGCAGGAGCGGTACCGGACGGCGTGGCAGTCCGCGCGCTGATGAAGGCCCTCTCGCCGATGTCGAGCCGTCCGCTGATGCCCAGCTGCCCGCTGCAGGGTGCCCGCTGATGCCGAGAGGGGCGTACCGCCATCTGGACGAGACCGGCACCACGGTCCTGGTCGAACGGTTCAGCTGCGCGGCCGGACCGTCCGGCTGGCGCTACAACGCCGAGCTGCGCGACCCCGAGGACGCGCACGCCGTCGGCGCCGTTGACGTCGTGGTGGATGCGTCCTGGCTGCAGGTGGCGGTCTCGCTGCGCTCCGGCGGGGTCTCCGTCCAGGGCGGTCTGAGCGGCGCGGAGCTCGTCTGGGCACGGACCGACGGCACCTCCACGACCGAGGGCCAGGAGCCGGCGGCCGCGTTCGCCGGGACCACCCCCGGGCTCCTCGTCGCTGTGGCCCGGCTGCTCGGGCTCTCCCGCGGCCACGCCGCGCGGGCGCGGGTCGTGCGCGTGACCCCGCCGACGCTGCAGCCCGAGCCGATCGACGAGACGTGGGCGCTGACCGACGTCACGACGTACGAGACGGATGTGCGGCCGCTGCGCGTGGAGCGGTACGAGGTGACCGGGCCGGGAGACGTCGATCCCCGCGTGCTGCACCTCGCCGGGGACGTCGTACTGGACGCGCCACGCCTTGCCCTGGAGGAGCTCGACACCCCGCCGACGCCCGGCGGCTGAGTGGCGCGCAGCTATGGCCTCGCGCGGCTCAGCCTCGCTCCGCCTCGCCGGACCGAGCCTCAGCCGGGCGGCGCGAACCCGCCGCCGTGCGCCGGCGGCTGCTCGGGCGCTGGTGCGGCCACCCGGCGCTCGGGTGGGCGTGGTGG
>JBOGEN010000072.1:0-25895 GCA_050743265.1 Actinomycetes bacterium | reverse complement strand
CTTCGACTCCGAGCAGGACCGCCCCGGCGAGCACCCCGAGCGCCTCGACGAGGACGAGCGCGGCGGCCGTGACCAGGGTGGTGGACCGGGCCGGCGCCGCGTCCGACCTGCGACCGGGCTCCGCGGGAGGCACGCGGAGACCCTACCGGCGGATACCCTGAGCCACATGCGAGCCGTGCTCGTCGTCAACCCGACGGCCACGACGACGACTGCGCGCACGCGGGACGTCCTGGTGAGCGCCCTCTCGCACGACCTCAAGGTCGAGGTCGCCGAGACCCACGGCCGCGGCGACGGGGCCCGCCTGGCCGCCCACGCCCGCCAGGACGGTGCCGAGCTGGTCGTCGTGCTGGGCGGCGACGGCACCGTGAACGAGGTCGTCAACGGGCTGCTGGCCGCCGGGCCGTCCGTGCACGTGCCGCGGCTCGCGCTCGTCCCCGGCGGCAGCACGAACGTGCTCGCCCGCGCCCTGGGCCTCCCCCGCGACTCCGTCGAGGCGACGGGGCTGATCCTCCAGGCCCTGCGCGCGCAGCGGGAGCGGCACGTGGGGCTGGGCACCGCCAACGGCCGGTGGTTCACGTTCTGCGCGGGCCTCGGGTTCGACGCGGAGGTCGTCCGAGTCGTCGAGCAGCGCCGTTCCGCCGGGCGTCGCGCCTCGTCCGGGCTGTACGTCCGCTCCGCGGTGCGCCATTTCGTCACCGACGTCGGGGGCCGCCGCCACCCGGCCATCACGCTCGAGCGGCCGGGGGAGGCGCCCGAGCCGGGCCTGTCCCTCGGCATCGTCGCCAACACCGCCCCGTGGACGTACCTGAAGGGGCGCCCGGTCAACCCGCTCCCCCAGGCCTCGTTCGACACCGGGCTCGACCTCCTCGCGCTGCGTCGGCTGGGCACGGTCCGCGTCATCCGGCACGTCATGCAGTTCCTGGACGGCTCGGCCCGCCCACCCCGCGGCAAGGACGTGCTGCACCTGCATGACCTGTCCGAGTTCACGCTGCGCGCGGAACGCCCGCTCATGCTGCAAGTCGACGGCGACTACGCGGGCGAGACGAATACCGTCCGCTTCACGGCCGTCGCACGGGCACTGCGGGTAATCGTCTAGGGAGCGATATCCGAACATTCCGGGCGGCAATGCCACCGGATGTGACCGGGACAACAGGCCGATATCGAAGATTCCGCCCACAGGGGGTTGTGCCGGCTGCCCGGATTTGCGAATGTTCCCTACGGCTGTGCGGCGGCACGTGTTTATACGTGCTCCCAGCCGGAGAACCATCTACTCACGGGGTCCGACGGGGGGTCGGTCCCCTTGTGTGTGGTCGTTCTCGTGAAGACGTTCACAAGCCGTGGCCACACCACGGCGGCGAGGCCGAAACCCCTGCGGTCTCGCAGACGAGTGAGGAGTGGACCTGCATGGACTGGCGACACCGTGCTGCCTGCCGTGACGAGGACCCGGAGCTCTTCTTCCCCATCGGCAACACGGGCCCGGCACTGCTGCAGATCGACGAGGCGAAGACAGTGTGCCAGCGGTGCACCGAGACCTCGTCCTGCCTGCAATGGGCGCTCGACACCGGCCAGGATGCCGGCGTCTGGGGCGGCCTGTCCGAGGACGAGCGCCGGGCCCTGAAGCGCCGTACCGCCCGCGTCGGTGCCCGGACGGCCTGAGCGAGACAGCAGCACGACCGCCTCGATGCCGCGGCCCCGAGCAGGGGGTCGCGGCGTCGTCGCGTCAGGCGGCCGGGCGCCCCTCGGCAGGCAGGTCGAGCGTGACCCGGGTCCCGCCCCCCGCCCGGGCCGAGAACGCCAGGGCACCACCGAGCTCGCCCACCACGAGTGTCCTCACGATCTGCAGCCCGAGGCGGCCGGAGGTCTCCGCGTCGAACCCGGCCGGCAGCCCGACCCCGTCGTCGTCCACGCACACACGCAACCGGTCCCCGCCCGGGGAGGCGTGGACGAGCACAGCCCCCGGCCTGCCACCCAGCCCGTGCTCCAAGGCGTTCTGCAGGAGCTCGGTGAGCACCATCGCCAGGGGGGTCGCGACCTCCGCCGCGAGTGAGCCGAAGGAGCCCTCCCGGCGGAGGCGGACGTTCGCCTCGGTCAGCGCCACCTCGCCCACCATCGCCATGACCCGGTCCAGCACCTCGTCGAACGCGACCCGGTCGTCGTCCGCCCGGCTCAGAGTCTCGTGGACCAGCGCGATCGAGCCCACCCGGCGGACCGCCTCCTCGAGGGCGTCCCGCCCGTCGGCCCCGTCGAACCGCCGTGCCTGAAGGCGCAGCAGCGCCGCCACCGTCTGCAGGTTGTTCTTCACCCGGTGGTGGATCTCCCGGATCGTGGCGTCCTTGCTCAGCAGCTCCCGCTCGCGCCAGCGCAGCTCGGTCACGTCGCGGACGAGGACGAGCGAGCCGATCCGCCGGCCCCCCGGCAGCAGCGGGATCACCCGCAGCCCGATCACCGTGCCGTTGCCCTCCGCCTCGAGCCGTCGCGGGGCGCGCCCGCTCACTGCGAAGGCCAGCGACTCCTCGACCGGACGTGTCTGCGGGGCGAGCGAGGCGGTCAGCCGGCCGAGGTGGCTGCCGTGCAGGTCCGCGGTGAGACCGAGCCGGCGGTACGCCGAGAGCGCGTTGGGGCTCGCGTACACGACCTGGCCGGCCTCGTCCAGCCGCAGCAGCCCGTCCCCGACGCGCGGGGAGACCTCCGCCCCGGGCTCGGGGAACGGGAAGCTGCCCTCAGCGACCATCTGGGCGAGGTCCCCGGCGCAGCGCAGGTACGACAGCTCGAGCCGGCTCGGCGTCCGGGCGGACGCGAGGTTGGTGTGCCGGGCGACGACCGCGATCACCCGGCCGTCGTGACGGACCGGGATCGTCTCCTCGCGTGCCGGGACGTCCCCGCGCCACTCGGGGTCGCCCTCGCGGCACAAGCGCCCCTCGGCGTACGCGGCGTCCACCAGCGGCCGGGTGCCCGGCGCGAGACGGCGACCGACGAGGTCGTCCGCGAACACGGTCGGCCCGGTGGTCGGGCGGATCTGCGCGGCGGAGACGAAGCCGCGCCCGCCCCGTCTCGGGACCCAGAGCAGCAGGTCCGCGAACGAGAGGTCGGCCAGCAGCTGCCAGTCGCCGACGAGCACGTGCAGCCAGGCGAGGTCCGGCTCGCCGAGGTCGGTGTGCTGGCGCACGAGGGCCGTGAGCGTGGGCACGCCATGCAGCCTACTGAGGTCACCGCGCGCCCCCGGGCCGCCGCGGAGCCGACGCGTTAGCCTTCCCGGGAGCCTTCCCGGAGCACACCCCTGGAGGACCCACGAGTGACCCATCGCGCCCCCCGCACGCCCGACCTCCCAGCGGTCGGGTCTCCGGTGCGCCCGGGTGAGGCACCGGGCGGGCCGGGACGACAGCACGGGACCGCGGTGACGGCCACGCAGGCCTCCCTCGCGTACTGGGAGCGCGTCCGCGAGTCGGGGTTCGACGTCCCCGGCGACCGCAGCCTGCCCGACCTCACGGTCGAGCTCGTCGACCTGCTCGGGGTGCCCGATGCGCACGTGCGGACCGAGGTCGCCTGTGAGGTGCTCTCCACCTGGGTTCGCCGCGGGGTCTACGACGACCTCCTGACCGGCCTGGGCGATGGCATGTGCACCGGGTTGCTCGTCGGCCGGGGCGAGCGGGGCACGGACACGGTACTGCGCCGCTCGTACTCGGCCCGGGCGCTCACCGCGGTCGTCGAGCGGGACAACGCTGCCTGGCTGCTCCACCCGGACACCGTGCTGCGCTGGGGTGACCGGGGCCTCGCCTGGCTGCTCGAGGAGCGTGACCTGCGCGGGTACGTCGACGGCCTGGGCTGGGCCGACGCGGTGGGGCACGGCGCGGACCTGCTGGCCGCCCTGGCTATGTCCCGGCACATCGACGAGGGGGCCCTGCGGGTCCTGCTCGACGCGCTGGGTGATCGGGTGCTCACGCCGACCACGTACCCCCTCGTCAACGGGGAGGACGACAGGCTGGCGTACGGGGCGATGGCGATCCTGCACCGCAACACGCTCGGCATGGACACGCTGGGCCCCTGGCTCGAGCGCCTCGGCCAGGGGTGGCAAGCCCCGGGGCGCACGCCCGTCCCGGCCCAGGCGCTGAACACCCGGGCCTTCCTCCGAGCCCTCCACCTGCACCTTCGGCTGGGCATCCGCGGGATGCCCGACAAGGGCGACGCCACCCACTTCTTCGCCGATGTCGAGCTGCGGGACGACCTGCTGAGGGTCCTCGAACGGGTGCTGCGCCGTGGCCACCCGTTCTTTCGCCAGATCGGGCGCTGAGCGCACGTTTCGGGGTATACCCGGGCCGGAAACGTGCCAGTGGGGTGTGAATCAGCCCACAGCGGGCGATAACCTCCCCGCTGGCCCGGAGCCGGACGGGCCACGTCCCGCCCGACGGGCTACCGCCCGTGCCACCCGTGGAGGACTTCCGTGTCCCACCCCAATCCCGAGCCACCGCGTGCGGAGAGCATCGAGACGGCGACCCGCCGTCACGTCAACCGCTCCCCGTGGAACCTGCTGCTGATCGTCCCGCTGGTGATCTGCCTGTCGCCGTGGATCTACAACCGCAACGATCCCGAGCTGGCCGGGGTCCCCTTCTTCTACTGGTTCCAGCTGGCGTCGATCGGGGTCGGCGTCCTCTGCACCCTCATCGTCTACCGGGCGACGCGGGGTGAACGGTGATGGAGGACGTCAAGACCGTCGAGCTGATCATCTTCGTCTTCTTCTTCACGCTCGTCACCGTCCTGGGGTTCGTCGCGGCCCGCTGGCGTCGCGCCGAGAGTCTCGACCACCTTGACGAGTGGGGCCTGGGCGGACGTAACTTCGGCGCCTGGATCACCTGGTTCCTCATCGGCGGCGACCTCTACACCGCGTACACGTTCGTCGCGGTCCCCGCGCTGATCTTCGGGGCGGGCGCGATCGGCTTCTTCGCCGTCCCCTACACGATCGTCGTGTACCCGCTGGTCTTCCTCGTCGCGCCGCGGCTGTGGTCGGTGTCCCACCGGCACGGGTACGTCACCCCGGCCGACTTCGTCCGCGGGCGGCACGGCTCCCCCACGCTCGCTCTCGCGGTCGCGGTCACCGGCATCGTCGCGACCATGCCGTACATCGCGCTGCAGCTCGTCGGCATCGAGGCAGTGCTCAAGACGATCGGCGTGCACGGCCACTGGCCGCTGATCACCGCGTTCGTGATCCTCGCCGCGTACACCTACCAGTCCGGCCTGCGGGCACCGGCGCTAATCGCGTTCGTCAAGGACATCCTCATCTACGTCGTGGTCATCGCGGCGGTCATCGTGATCCCCGCGAAGCTCGGCGGCTGGGGCGACATCTTCTCCACCGCGGAGAAGGCGTTCGCCTCCTCCGAGAACCCCTCCGCCGCCGTCCTGATGCCGGACGCCGCCACGTTCGGCTACTCGACGCTGGCGCTGGGCTCGGCGATGGCGCTGTTCCTCTACCCGCACTCGGTGACGGGCGTGCTCGCCTCGCGCAGCCGGGACGTCATCAAGCGCAACATGGCCGCACTCCCCGCGTACTCGCTGGTGCTTGGCCTGCTCGCACTGCTCGGCTACATGGCCATCGCGGCCGGCATCGAGCCGATCACGACGAACGGCGAGCCCGACCCGAACACCATCGTGCCGCTGCTCTACGACGAGATGTTCCCCGACTGGTTCGCCGGGGTGGCGTTCTCCGCCATCGCGATCGGGGCGCTCGTCCCGGCCGCGATCATGTCGATCGCCGCGGCCAACCTGTTCACCCGCAACATCTACTCCGAGTACCTGCGGCCCGACGCGTCCCCCCAGGAGGAGGCGCGGGTGAGCAAGCTGGTCTCGCTCGTGGTCAAGCTGGGCGCGCTGCTCGCCATCCTCGCGCTCGACCCCGCGTTCTCCATCGACCTGCAGCTCATCGGCGGCGTCGTGATCCTCCAGACGCTGCCGGCGCTCGTGTTCGGGCTGTACACGCGGTGGTTCCGGGGGATCGCGCTCCTGGCCGGCTGGGCCGCCGGTCTGGCCAGCGGCCTGTGGATGCTCTACGTCACCGAGAACCCGGTGGCCGGCAAGGAGCACTTCGGCGGTGCGCTGTTCGCCCTCTCGGACCTCGGCGTGGACACCGACCGGGTCCTCTACACCGGCCTGCTCGCGCTGATCCTCAACGTCGCGGTGGCGGTCGTGCTCAACGGCCTGGCCCGGGCGGCGGGCGTCCCGGCGGGTCAGGACGCGACCGAGGAGGCGGACTACCACGTGGAGGCCGGTGACGCCGTTGTGGGCGCCGCGCCCGTCTCCGCGGGGCAGGACGCCGCAGAGGAGGGTTCCGGGCAGCCCCTCCGCTGACCGGCCGGCCTCCGGGATGGCGCCCACGCTGGTGCCGGACCGTGGCCCCGGGCCATGGCCCCGGACGGTGATTGGGGGCCGGGCGCCGCGCCACAGGCGGGCGCCCGGCCCCTCGTACGCCCGGTGCTAGGTTCGCGCACACGACCAGCGACCGGCGTGGTGTGGCCCCGCGGCCCGTACCCGCTGGAGAGGAGGGGCCAGGTGGCACCGCGGCGGCTCGAGGGACACGGCGGCCACCTCGCCCTGGCGGTGGCGCACGAGTTCGGCGTGGACACGCTGTTCACCCTGTCCGGCGCCCACGTCTTCCCCCTGTACGACGCCGCGGTGAAGCCGACAGACACTGAGCCGGCGACCCGCATCGTCGACGTCCGGCACGAGCAGAGCGCGGTCTTCGCCGCCGAGGCCACCGCCAAGCTCACCCGTACTCCCGGCCTCGCCGTGCTCACCGCCGGTCCCGGCGTGACGAACGGCGTCTCGGCCGTGGCCACCGCACACTTCAACGGGTCGCCGCTGCTGGTGGTCGGCGGTCGCGCCCCGGGCTTCCGCTGGGGGACGGGGAGCCTGCAGGAGCTCGACCACCCGCCACTGCTCGCGCCGGTCACGAAGCACGCGGCGACGGTGTCCGACGTCGCGGACCTCGCCGAGGAGGTGGCGCACGCCCTGGCGGTGGCGACCCGGCCGCACCGCGGACCCGTCTTCCTCGACGTGCCGATGGACCAGCTCTACAGCCGCGCCGAGGTCGACGTGCCGGCGCCGCAGCGGCCCCCCGGCCGGGAAGCCAGCCCCGACGACCTGCAGAGCGTGGCCAAGCTGCTGGCGGGAGCGAGCCGCCCGGTACTCGTCCTCGGGTCGGACGTGTGGACGGACGGCGCCGAGGACGCCGCCCGGCGTGCCGCCGAGGCCCTCGGCCTCCCGGTCGTCGCGAACGGGCAGGGCCGGGGGGTCGTCCCGGCCGGGCACGACCTGCTGGTGACCCGGGCGCGGTCGCGGGCCTTCGGCCAGGCCGACCTCGTGCTCGTGGCCGGGGCGCCGCTCGACTTCCGGCTGGGGTACGGGCAGTTCGGTGGCAAGGGCGGTGCCGAGCCGGCCAAGGTCGTCCAGCTCGCCGACTCTCCCGGCCAGCTGGCTGCTCACGTCGACGTCGTCGGCTCCGCCACGGGCGACCTCACCGCCGTCCTGGACGGGCTCGTGGAGGCGTACGCCGGGGCGGAGAGCCGCCGCGCCCCGTTCGCGGACTGGTGCGCCGAGCTGCGTGACACCGCACGGGCCACCGTGGCCGCGGACGCGGAGCTGCTGGCCGCCGACGCCGACCCCGTCCACCCGGCGCGCATCTACGGCGAGCTGCTGCGCCGCCTCGACGACGACGCGGTCGTGATCGGGGACGGCGGCGACTTCGTCTCGTTCGCCGGACGCTTCGTCGAGCCCGGACGTCCCGGGCAGTGGCTCGACCCCGGCCCGTACGGGTGCCTCGGCACCGGCGCGGGGTACGCGATCGCGGCGCGTCTGACGCACCCGTCCGCCCAGGTCGTGCTGCTGCTCGGCGACGGGGCCGCCGGCTTCTCCCTCATGGACGTCGACACCCTGGTGCGCCACGGGCTCCCGGTGGTGATGGTGTGCGGCAACAACGGCGCGTGGGGCCTGGAGAAGCACCCGATGCGCTTCCTCTACGGGTACGACGTGGCCGCCGACCTCGCCCCGGGCACGCGGTACGACGAGGTGGTGCGGGCGCTCGGCGGTGCCGGCGAGACCGTGTCCCGTCCTGGTGACATCGGCCCCGCGCTGGACCGTGCCTTCGCCTCCGGTGTCCCGTACCTGGTGAACGTGGTGACCGACCCCGAGGTCGCCTACCCGCGGACGACGACGGGGGTGTGACCCCAGTGGAGCAGTGGCCCGCTGCCGACCCGCTCCGCGACGGCGTCGCCGCCGTCCTCGTCCGCCCCGCCCGCGAGGACGAGCTCGAGGCGGTCGGGGAGCTCACGGTGACCGCGTACATGGCCGACCGTCTGCTCACCGGCGACGAGGGGTACGTGCCCGTCCTCGCCGACGCCGCCCGGCGTGCGGCGCACGCAGACCTCGTGGTGGCTGTCGACCCGGTCACCGACCAGCTCCTCGGCACCGTCACCTTCTGCACGTCCGGCACCGCGTACGCCGAGGTGGCCCGCGACGGTGAGGCCGAGTTCCGGATGCTCGCCGTCTCCCCCGACGCCCGACGGCGCGGCATCGGCGAGGCGCTCGTGCGGGCGTGCGTGGCACGGGCCCGCGCGCTGGGGCGGGACCGGATCGTCCTGTCCACCCTGCCCTCGATGTCCGCGGCGCACGCACTGTACGAGCGGCTCGGGTTCACCCGGCTGCCCGAGCGTGACTGGGGCGTGCAGGACGTCTGGCTGATCGCCTACGCGATGTCGCTGTGAGAGGCACGCTCCAAGAACCTGTCCCTGTTGACCACGAGGCGGGTCACCTGACCATGCCCGACCAGCCGCCCCTGCTCGTCCTCCGCGAGGACCTCGAAGCGAAGGCTGCGACCGTCGAGGTGGGCCAAGGTCGCCTGGACGGTCAGCCGGGTGCCCTGGGGGCTGGCCAACCGGTGCTCGAGCTGGACGCGGGTCCCGACGGTGGTCTGACCGGGTTCGAGGTGCCCCTCCACCGCCCGGCAGCAGGCCGCCTCGGCGAAGGAGAGCAGTCGTGAGGTGGCGAGCATGGGCACGTCCCCACTGCCGTTCGCGGGGGCCGTGTCCCGTTCGCCCACCTCGGCGGTGAGCCGACCCGAGAGACGGAGCTGCAGTGCCATGCCCACAACCTAGGCACGATGGGCGCCGTCGCCGGGCAGGCGGGGCCGTTCGCATCCGGCGTGGCGCGGATGTGTGCTGTGGGGTGACCGGTCGTTCACGCCGGGTAAGCGCCTGTCCCGGGGCGCGTCAGGCGACGAGGCCGAGGCGGCGCAGCTCGACGCCCAGGTCATGCGGGTTGCTCGACGTGGCCGTGGCGGCCTCCAGGGTGACCACGCCCTGGCTGACCAGGGTCACGAGGTGCTGGTCGAAGGTCTGCATCCCGTAGAAGCTGCCCTCCTTGACGAGCTGGGTGATCGAGCTGGTCTTGCTCCCGTCGGCGATCGCCCCTGCGACGCGGCCGGTGTTGACGCAGATCTCCATGACCACGGCGCGGCCGTTGCCGTCGGCCCGGGGTACGAGGCGCTGGCAGACGATCCCGCGCAGGGAGCCGGCGAGCCCGAGGCGTACCTGCTGCTGCTCGTGCGGGGGGAAGAAGTCGATCACGCGGTTGACGGTCTCCTGCGCGTTCGTGGTGTGCAGGGTCGACATCACGAAGTGGCCGGTCTCGGCCGCGGAGAGGGCGGCCTTGACGGTCTCGGTGTCCCGCATCTCGCCAACGAGGATCACGTCAGGGTCCTGGCGCATCGCCGCGCGGAGGGCCACCTGGAAGTCCCCCGTGTCGACCCGCACCTCACGCTGGTTGATCATGGCCAGCCGGTCCGCGTGGACGACCTCGATCGGGTCCTCGATCGTGACGACGTGGACCTCGCGATTGCTGTTGATGTGGTCGATCATGCCGGCCAGCGTGGTGGTCTTGCCCGACCCGGTCGGCCCGGTCACGAGGACCAGGCCCCGGGGTTCGAGCGCCAAAGCAGCCACCGAGGCGGGCAGGCCCAGCTCGTCGAGGGGGATCGCACCGATCGTCACCTGGCGGAACACCAGCCCGACCGAGCCACGGGAGCGGAACGCGTTGACCCGGAACCTGCCGACCCCGGGCAGCGAGTGCGCGAAGTCGGCCTCGTGGGTGGTGCGGAAGAGCTCGGCCAGGTCGGGACGCAGAATCGACGCGACGATGCCCTCCGTGTCCTCGGAGGTGAGCGGAGCAGCCTGAAGCTTGCGCAGGCGTCCGTCGATCCGCACCCGCGGCGGCGATCCGACCTTGCAGTGCAGGTCGGACCCGCCACTCTCGACGAGGGCGCGGAGAAACGGCTCGATGCTGACGGAGGCACTCACGAAGTCTGTTTCGGCGGGCCGGCCGGAGGGCTTGACCCTTTCCGCGTCGCCATCCCAGCCATTCTCAGCCGATGATCACGATCACGTCCCCCTCCTGCACGACGTCACCCTCGGCGACCCGCAGGTCGGTGACGGCGCCGGAGTGCTCGGACAGGACGGGGATCTCCATCTTCATCGACTCGAGGATCACGAGGGTGTCCCCTTCGGTGACAGCGTCGCCCTGGGAGACCACGACCTTCCACACATTGGCCACCATCTCGGCCCGGACTTCCTCGGCCACTCAGGGGCTCCCTTCGCTCACGCAAACCTTCGCTCACGCAACCTTCGCTCACACAACGGACGGGCGGCATCAAACCACGCACACGGGACGGACCGGCTAGCGCATCCGGGTGACGAGGCCCGTGTCGTAGTCCCCCGCGACGAACTCCGGGTTGCCCAGCAGCTCGGTGAAGAAGGGCAGGTTGTGCCTCGGTCCGGCAAGGCCGAAGCCGGCCACTGCGGCCCGGGCTCCCTCCAGGGCCGCGGCGCGGTCCGGGCCGTGGACGCACAGCTTGGCGAGCAGCGGGTCGTAGTGCGGGGTCACGGTGTTGCCCGCCCGGTATCCGGAGTCGACCCGGACCCCGGGCCCGTGGGGCTCGTCCCACTCGGTGATCTTGCCGGGGCCGGGCAGGAAGCGCACCGGGTCCTCGGCGTACACCCGCAGCTCGAGGGCGTGGCCCGAGGGGGCAACAGCGGCCGGGTCGAACGACGGGGGCTCGCCGGCCGCGACGAGGAGCTGCTGCTCGACGAGGTCGATGCCGGTGACCAGCTCGGTGACCGGGTGCTCGACCTGGAGCCGCGTGTTCATCTCGAGGAAGAAGAACTCCCCGGGGCGCGACCTGTCGACGAGGAACTCGACGGTGCCCGCGTTCTCGTAGTCCACGGCCTCTCCGGCGCGGACCGCCGCGTCGATCATGCGGGCGCGCAGCTCGGGGGACACTCCGGGCGAGGGCGACTCCTCGGCGACCTTCTGGTGGCGTCGCTGCACGGAGCAGTCCCGCTCTCCGAGGGCCACCACCCGCCCGTCCGCCAGGCCGATGATCTGGACCTCCACGTGCCGCGCCGAGGTCACGTACCTCTCGAGCAGGACGGCCGGGTCGCCGAAGAAGCGCTCCGCCCGGGAGCGGGCCGTCTCGAAGGCGGCACGCAGGCCGTCCTCGTCCGTCGCGACCCCCATGCCGATGCCGCCGCCTCCGGCGGCTGCCTTGACCATGAGCGGGTAGCCGATCTTGTCCGCCGCGGTGACCGCGGTCCCGACGTCGTGGACCGGGTCCGGAGTGCCCGCGGCAACGGGCACGCCGGCCTCCGCCATGAGGTTGCGCGCGCTGACCTTGTCGCCCATCCGCGCGATCGACTCGGGGGCCGGGCCGACCCAGACCAGGCCGGCGTCCTGGACCTGGCGGGCGAACTCCGCGCTCTCGGACAGGAACCCGTACCCCGGGTGCACCGCGTCCGCCCCGGAGCGCCGCGCGGCCTCGAGCACGGCGTCGGTGTCGAGGTAGCTCTCCGCGGGGGCGGCCGGCCCGATCAGCACGGCCTCGTCGGCCTCGTCCACGTACGGCAGCCCGCTGTCCACCTCCGAGTGCACGGCCACGGCGCGGAGCCCCATGCGCTGGGCGGTACGGATCACCCGCCGCGCGATCTCGCCCCGGTTGGCCACGAGGACGGACTCGAACACGGGCTGCGCCTCCTTGGGTCCAGACAACGACCCGTGGAGACTAACCGTCGTGGCCCTCGTTCTCGCGGTCACGGTGGGCGCCTTCGTGGCGGGACGTCTTGCCGGCGGGACGCTGCCGCGGCTTGTCGCCGTGCCGGTGCGCGGCGTGCGGCTGCTCGTCGTCGCGTTCGCGCTCCAGGTGGGCGGCGGCCTGCTCGCCGGCACCTCCCTCGCGACCTACCCGGTCGGTGTGGCCTGCTCCGCCGTCTTCGTCGTGCTGTTCCTGGTCCGCAACGGGCGGCTGCTGGGCGTGCCGCTCGTCGCCGCGGGGCTGCTCGGCAACATCGCGGTCGTCGTGGCGAACGGCGCGATGCCGGTCTCCGCGGACGCGACCGTACGGGCCGGGGTCGCCACGACTGCGGCGGCGCTGGACGCCGGCGCCCGGACGGACGCCCTCACCGCCGAGACCCGGCTGGGGTGGCTCGCGGACCGGATCCCGGTCGCGTTGCCGCTGCGCCGTGACGTGGCCAGCCCGGGGGACGTCCTCATCGCCGCCGGGCTCGCCCTGTACGTGGCGGGCGGCATGTGCCAGGCCCGCGGGTCGGCACCTGGCCATCAGAACGGGCGGCAGGCGGGTGACGGGCCCAGCCTCTGGGAGACCTGGCCCCGCCCGGAGGGGCACCCGGCCGAGCACCGTGTCCCGGTCCGCGAACCGCACAGCAACGTCCGGAGCACGTCGATGAGGCCCTGACGCGGCAGACCCGCCGGACGGGGCAGGGCGGGGTCGGTGTGGGACGATGACGGCGAGATCTGGAAGGAGACCTCCCATGGCGAAGCGTGCCCGCAAGCGCAAGGCACGGGCGAAGAGCAAGGCCAACCACGGCAAGCGCCCCAACGCCTGACGGCCGGCGCCCGGCCCGCCGCCGCGTTCAGTCGGCGCGGTACTCCACGTGCGTGATCTCGACCCGTACCTGCTGGAGCCGGGCGACCACCCTGGCGCGCAGCTCCTCGGGTGCCGGGTCGGCGCCGCAGCTCCTGGCCACGAGCGCCTTCACGGCCTGGTCGAGGCCGTACTGCCGGAGGCACGGCGCGCACTCGTCGAGGTGCTCGCGGATCTCGGAGACGTCGGCCTCGCCGATCTCGCCGTCGAGATAGAGCCAGACCCGCTCGAGCACCTCGTTACAGTCCACGTCGTGGGGCTTGCCACAGCTCATGCGCTCGTGCCTCCCTCGACCGCGCGGCCGGCACGGGCCGGGTCCGGGCCCGCCCCCGGCACGCCGTGCTCGCGGGCATAGCCCTCGAGTGCCTGCCGGAGCTGGCGACGCCCCCGGTGCAGCCGGGACATCACGGTGCCGATGGGCGTCCCCATGATTTCGGCGATCTCCTTGTACGCGAAGCCCTCGACGTCCGCGAGGTAGACCGCGATGCGGAAGTCCTCGGGCAGGTCCTGCAGCGCGTCCTTGACGTCCGAGTCGGGCAGCTTGTCGAGCGCCTCCGCCTCGGCGGAGCGCAGCCCCTGCGACGAGTGGGACTCGGCCCGGGCGAACTGCCAGTCCTCGATCTCCTCCGTGGGGTTCTGCTGCGGCTCGCGCTGCCGCTTCCGGTAGGCGTTGATGAACGTGTTGGTGAGGATGCGGTAGAGCCAGGCCTTGAGGTTCGTGCCCTCGGTGTACTGGTGGAAGCTCGCGAACGCCTTGACGAAGGTCTCCTGGACGAGGTCCTCGGCGTCTGCCGGGTTGCGCGTCATCCGGAGCGCGGCCGAGTAGAGCTGATCCAGGTACGGCATCGCACTCTGCTCGAACCGGGCGTTGCGCTGCTCGAGGGTCTCCTCGACCGGACCCACCTCCTCCTCCGACCGCATCGGCACCAGACTGGCACCGTCACCGGCCGAGGGTAGCGGTCGCCGGCTGCCGCCGCCGAGCGGCCAATGGGGCCAGTCCACCAGGCGGGACGGCGACGTCGCGGACGGGCCGAACGGGGCGGACATCGGCGACCTCCTCCGGCCTTGGTCTCGGTGCGGCGGTCTCTGGTGCGGCGGTCTCTGGTGCGGCCCCTCGGGGGGCTCGTGGAGGACAACAGCGGCCGCTCCCGCCACGATTCCCGGCCGGGTCAGCCCGTCGCCCTGGCTCGGGCCCAGACAGCGGCCTCGACCGCCGCCTCGGCCAGGTCGGTGGCCCGGGCGAACCCGTGGTCCGCCCCGGCCACCGGACGGACGGGAACCCCCGCGGGGAGCTCGTCCGGCTTCCCGAACGAGTCCCGCTCCCCCTGCAGGACGAGGCAGGGGACGCCGGCGCCCTCCAGCTCCTCGGCCCGGGAACGCTCCGGCCGTCCCGGAGGGTGCAGCGGGAAGGCCAGCGCGAGCACCCCGGCCACGCCGAGCGCGGACGCGGTCCGGCATGCCACGCGGGCGCCGCTGGACCGCCCGCCCGCGACGACCGGCAGCCTGGCCAGCCGCCGCCGGGCGCGCAACTCCTCCACGACCGCGACCCACGCGCCGTCGAGCTGGCGGGCGGGGGCGGGGCTGCGTCGACCGGCCACCCGGTACGGCTGGGTCACCAGGGCCACGGACAGGTGCTCGGCCAGGGCGGCGTCCCGCACGGCCACAAGGTCGGCGGTGTCGACCGTCCCGCCGGCGCCGTGGCCGAGCACGAGCAGACCGACCGAGCGGGTGGCGACATGGAGGTCCACCCGGCCCGTGCCGAACGGCGTGTCGACGTCGAAGGTCTCGGTCACCGGGCCAGTCAAGCAGTCAGAACAGCGTGGGCTGGTCGGTCTCGGCCGTCTCCTCGGTGCCGCCGTCCGCCGGAAGAGGCTCGACCAGATGGCGCCCGTTGTTCGCGACGTCCCCCACCGCGGTCGAGACCGGGTACGCCTCGAGCCACCCGGGCGCGGCCGGGGCCAGCATGTCGAGCAGGCCGCGGGGGTCCTCGGCGGCCGGGTCGAGCCAGGCGTCCCGCTGGTGGCGGCCGACGACCAGGGGCATGCGGTCGTGCAGGTGGCCCAGGTCGTCCTGCGCCGCCGTGGTGAGCACGGCAGCAGTCCACAGCCACGCCTCGGGGTCCTCGGCCGCGCGGGTCGGGTCGCGCCACATCTCGTACAGCCCGGCCATCGCGAGCACCCCGCCGTCCCGGGGGCGGATGAAGAACGGCTGCCTGCGAGGTGCGTACCACTCGTAGTAGCCGTCGGCGGGCAGAATGCAGCGCCGAGCGGCGAACGCCCGGCGGAACGCAGGCTTCTCCGCGACCGTCTCGACGCGGGCGTTGATCATGCGGCCGGCCCCCGAGGGGTCCTTCGCCCACGACGGGACGAGCCCCCAACGGACGACCCGCAGCTGGCGCTCGGGGTGCTCCCGCGCCGGGCGGCCGTCGGCGGTCGGGCCACGCGCGGGCCGGACCAGGACGACGGGGACGGGCTTGGTGGGGGCGACGTTGAAATCGGGCTCCAGTGGGCCCGTGGTCGCCAACCGGTCGACCTCGAACTCCTCGACGAGGTCGTCGGGGTTGCTGCTCGCGGCGTAGCGTCCGCACACGGGAACCAGCCTGCCAGAGGTTCGAGACGCCCTGCCTCGGCAAGGATGTCGGTGACGCCAGGGCTCACCCGGGCCCGTGGACGGGAGGGTTGACGATGCTCGTACGACGTCTCGCCAGGGTCATGCTCGCCGCCAGCTTCGTCGCCGAGGGCCTCGGCACGCTGCGCAACCCACCGGTGGACGAGGGCCAGCCGCTGCCCGCCGGCCTCGGCAGCCGGGTGCCCTACCTCCCCGACGACGCCAGGACCGTCGTCCGCGCCACCGGTGCCGTCCAGGTCGCCGCGGGCGGGATGCTCGCCACCGGGCACCTCCCCCGGCTCTCCGCGCTGGCGCTCGCGACGACGCTCGTGCCCGGGACGGCGGCGTCCCACCGGTTCTGGGAGGCCAAGGACCCGCAGGTCCGTGCGGACCAGCTGGCCCACTTCCTCAAGAACGTGAGCCTGGCCGGCGGGCTGCTCATCGCGGGCGCGGACACCCAGGGCCGTCCCGGGCTCGGCTGGCGGGCGCGCCATGCCGGTCGTACGAGCCGGCACGCCGTCCGGGCCAGCCGCCGCGAGGTCCGCCTGGCGTCGGTGGCTGCCCGGCAGAAGGCGGCGCGCCGCGCGAGCAGCGCAGCCCGCGTGGCCCGCGACCGGCTACCCGGCTGAGCCGACCGGCGGCACCCGGGGCTCACCGTGACCCCGGCTCCGCTGGCTACGCTCGCAGCGTGGTACGCGACTGGCCCGCCCCCCGCGCCGCGTCCGCCGTGGACGCGGACGTCCGCCTGCCCGGGTCCAAGTCGATGACGAACCGTGCGCTCGTCCTCGCCGCGCTCGCGGACGGCCCCTCGACGCTCCGGGCGCCGCTGCGCAGCCGCGACACGTCCCTCATGGCGTCCGCCCTCCGGGCTCTCGGCTCGCAGGTTGACGACGAAGGGGACGACTGGCGGGTGACCCCGCGACCGCTGTGCGGGCCTGCCGAGGTCGACTGCGGCCTGGCCGGCACCGTGATGAGGTTCGTCCCCCCGGTGGCCGCGCTCGCCGACGGCGACGTCCACCTGGACGGCGACACGCATGCCCGGTCCAGGCCCATGGCTCCCGTACTGGACGCACTGCGGGCGCTGGGCGCCGACGTCGAGGACGAGGGACGGGGCTGCCTGCCGTTCACCGTGCGCGGGCAGGGAGGCCTGGCCGGGGGTGAGGCGGCGCTGGACGCGTCGGCGTCCAGCCAGTTCGTGAGCGGGCTGCTGCTCGCGGCCCCGCACTTCACGCGCGGCGTGGTCGTTCGCAACGTCGGCACGCGCGTGCCGTCCCGCCCGCACCTGGACATGACCGTGGCGATGCTCGCCGATGCAGGCGTGGACGCGGGCGAGCGCGGCCCGGACGTCTGGTACGTCGAGCCCGGCCCGATCCGCGCCGCCGACGTCCTGGTCGAGCCCGACCTGTCGAATGCGGCGCCGTTCCTCGCCGCCGCCCTCGTCACCGGGGGTCAGGTGCGCATCCCCGGCTGGCCGGGCGAGACGACGCAGGCCGGGGCCCGCCTCCCGGACCTGCTCGAGGCGATGGGCGCCCGGGTCGTCCTGGGCGAGGAGGGCCTCACCCTGACCGGGTCCGGGCGAGTCACCGGGCTCGATGCGGACCTGGGTGACGTGGGCGAGCTCACGCCCGTCCTCGCTGTGGTGGCCGCACTCGCGGACTCACCGTCCCGCCTGCGCGGTGTGGGTCACTTGCGCGGGCACGAGACCGACCGACTGGCGGCCCTGGCGACCGAGCTGTCTGGGCTGGGCGCCGACGTGACCGAGTCGGCGGATGGGTTGGAGATCCGGCCGCGGCCGTTGCACGGAGGGCGCTTCGGCACGTACGACGACCACCGGCTCGCCACCGCCGCAGCTGTCCTGGGGCTCGTCGTCGACGGCGTCGTCGTGGAGAACGTCGGGACCACCGCGAAGACGCTGCCCGGGTTCACCGCCCTGTGGACGGCGATGCTCGCTGCCGACCCGCCCGCCGGGAGCCCTCCCGCCCGCACGGACGGCTCCGACACCGCCACCGCCCCCACACCCGGCGCGGGGACGCAGGCGTGAGCAGCCGGCGGTCGGGGCGTGAGCTCGACGAGGACGACGTCCGCGTCCGCCCGCCCCGCAGCAGCCGCCCCCGTTCGAAGGAGCGCCCCCGTCACGAGGACGCCACCGAGGGCATGGTGCTCACCGTCGACCGGGGCCGGTTGGGCTGCCTCGTGGACGGCGAGGAGGTCGTCGCGGTCAAGGCCCGCGAGCTCGGCCGCAAAGGCGTGGTCGTCGGGGACCGAGTCTCGCTCGTGGGCGACCTGTCCGGTCGCCACGACACGCTGGCCCGCATCGTCCGCGTCGCGCCGCGCACCTCGGTCCTGCGCCGCAGCGCGGACGACGACGACCCGGTCGAGCGCGTCCTCGTCGCGAACGCCGAGCAGCTCGTCATCGTCACCGCGCTGGCCGAGCCCGAGCCCCGGCCGCGGCTCGTCGACCGGTGCCTGGTCGCGGCGTACGACGCCGGGCTCGACCCGGTGCTCCTGCTCACCAAGGCCGACCTGGCCCCTCCGGACGCGATGATCGCGATGTACGCCCCCCTGGACGTGCCCTGCCTGGTGACCGAGCGGGGAGCCTCGCTGGACGAGGTGCGGGCCAGGCTGGCCCTGCGGACGAGCGTGCTGGTCGGGCACTCCGGGGTCGGCAAGTCCACGCTGGTGAACGCGCTCGTCCCGCAGGCCGGACGGGCCACCGGCGTGGTCAACGTCGTGACCGGGCGCGGGCGGCACACCTCGTCCTCCGCGGTCGCGCTTGCCCTGCCCGGGGGCGGCTGGGTCATCGACACGCCCGGCGTCCGCGGCTTCGGGCTCGCGCACGTCTCGCCGGACGGCGTCCTGGCCGGATTCCCCGACCTGGCCGCCGGCGCCGAGCACTGCCCCCGCGGCTGCACCCACCAGGACGCGGACTGCGCGCTGGACGCGTGGGTGGAGGCAGGCCATGCCGACGCGGCTCGGCTCGACTCGTTGCGCCGGCTGCTGGCCGCCCGCGAGCTCGGTGAGCCCGACTGACCCGGACTCGCCGGGCCGCACGCCGCAGGCGTCTCAGCCGGGCGTGCGCTCCGGGAGCCTCAGCTCGTCGACCCGACCGTGGACCGCCACACCGCCGACGAACCGGCCTCCCCCGCCCGGGCCGCCTGGACCAGCGAGAGCAGGGCGAGCACCACGACGAGACCGGCGACCACGTTCGTCAGCAGCGGGGAGCCACTCCGACCCGAGGCCCGCGAGCCGGACGCCCGCATCAGCACCGCCAGCACCGCGGTGGCGATCGCCACCGCCAGCACGAACCAGAAGACCCAGTTGCCGAGGGCCTCGTGATCCTGGATCGCCTCCCTGGTCGAGCCGGTCGCGGGGACGCGGTCTTTCAGCTCCCGGCCGGAGAGGATCGTCACGCCGACCAGCGGGACGACCGCCACCGAGGCGAGGAACGCCCACACGACGAACCTGGCCCGCCACCGCGGCATGACGGCCACGGCGACGACGGCGAGCATCACGAGCGGCACCAGCACCACGGCGGCGTGGTTCACCAGGACGTGCACCGGGAGGCCGCGGACTGTGTCGAAGAGCGAGGCAGTGGTCATGGGGGCATCGTCCCGTCCGGCGGTGGTCCGTACGCCGAGATCAACGGACGACGCGCCGGTACGGTTCACCCGCCCGCGGCCTCGCTCGTACCGAGGCCAGCGGCGCCGGCACCCAGCGCGATGGTCTCGTCCACCTCGGCAGCGCGGGCGGCCTCCTCGGCCTTCTCCCGGCGCTCCCGGTCGAGGCCCTCGGCCGCGTCCTCGTCCGCGGTCATCAGGTCCTCCAGGCGGACGCCGGCCATGCCGAGCACGCCCATGTCGTCGTACGCCGCCTGGATGCGCTCGCTCCACAGCCCGATGTCGCGCACGCAGGGGACGATGCGGCTGAACAGCAGCGACCGGAAAGCCTGCATGAACGGGGAGGAGTCGACGGTCTCGAGGCAGTCGGCGACGTCGTAGCCGAGGTTCTCCCACACCTCCTGGGCGCGGAACCGGTCGCGCATGAGGTAGCAGCCCTCGATGACGAAGTCCTCGCGCTCGCGACGTTCCGCCTCGGTGAGCGCGGCGTAGTAGTCGCGCAGCGCCATCCGTCCGAACGCGACGTGCCGCGCCTCGTCCTGCATCACGTACGCGAGGATCTGCTTGGGCAGCGCCACCTGCGTCATGTCGCGCAGCACCCCGAAGGCGGCGAGCGCCAGGCCCTCGATGAGCACCTGCATGCCGAGGTACGGCATGTCCCACCGGGAGTCGCGCAGCGTGTCGTCGAGCAGCGACCGCAGGTGCGTGTTGATCGGGTAGAGCAGGCCCACCTTCTCCTGGAGGAACCGGGCGTACGTCTCCGCGTGGCGGGCCTCGTCCATCGTCTGGGTGGCCGCGTAGAACTTCGAGTCGAGGTCAGGCACGGTCTCGACGATGCGCGCGCTGCACACCATCGCGCCCTGCTCTCCGTGCAGGAACTGGCTGAACTGCCACGCGACCGCGTGCCTGCGCAGCTCGGCCACGTCCCGCGGGCCCAGCTTCTGCCAGGTCCGCGAGCCATAGATGGGGATGGTCTGCTCCGGCATGCCCAGCGGGTCGTCCGGGTCGATGGGCAGGTCCCAGTCGATCCGCGTGGTCGAGTCCCACTGCTTGTCCTTGCCCTTCTGGTACAGGGCGAGCAGCCGCTCGCGTCCCCCGTCGTACTCCCAGGAGAAGCGGGCGTCGCCGGCCATCGGGATGTCCCAGGTCTGGTACTCCGCAGGGATGGCGTAGCGGTCATGGCTCGAGGACGTGCTCGAGCGGGCACCAGGCATCGGGCTCGGCTGGGGACTCGACATGGGTGGGGGCCTCCCGGGTGGGTCGTCGAGTCAGGTGAGCAGGCGACGGACGAGCGTCGCGACATGGTCGGCGGTGGTGTCGACGGGCTCGGTGGGCACGACGAGTGCGGAGACGGCGAGCCGGACCCCGACCTCGGCCACCCACGCCGTCTCGTCCGGTGGAAGGTCGGGCCAGCGCCGGCGGAGCGCGTCCGCGATGCCGTCACGCAACGTCACCAGCAGCGCACCGGAGCGTGTGGTGAGCAGCGGCAGCAGTCCCGCGGTCTCGTCCGTCAGGGCTGCCTCGACGAGTGGGTTGGCCGCCGCCTCGCCGAGCGCCCAGCGCACCGCCGCGCCGGCAGCAGTGCCCGGGTCACCGGCGGTGTGCCGGACGACCTCCACGGTGCCCTCGACGAACCGTGCGCCCTCCCGGATGGCGACGGCCTCGGCCAGCGCGTCCTTGCTGCCGAACGCCTTGTAGAGGGTCTGGCGGCTCACCCCTGCCGCCACGGCGACGTCCGCCATGCGTACATGCGCCCAGTCCCCCGCGACGGCCGCGTGGTACGCGGCGTCGAGGAGCGCGTCCCGGGTCGAGCCAGGGCGTTGCGGGGCGGACAGCACAGAGCCAGAGTTTACACCGATGCTGTTGGTGTCAACCCCGGCTCAGGACTGGCGGGACTCCGGCGGTCGCGTCGCCTAGCCGGGCGCGGCCCTCGGTGCGGGCGTCTTCGCAGGTGAGGACTGCCTGACCTCGACGACCTTGGCCTGCAGCCGTGCCCGGCGCTTGGTCAGCAGCCTCGTCGTGGTGGCGCTCGTAGGTCGCTCGGACGCCGGGTGGGACAGCCAGGACTCGCACACCGCCAGCGCCTGCTCGACCTCGCCGATGCGGTCGAGCACGTCACAGGCACGCTCGTACGTGTAGGGGGTGTCCACCCCGATGCTCACGCCGTGCAGCAACGTGGCGAGTTCTCGCTGGTCACCGGGACGGATCCGGGCTCCCAGCGGCGTACCGGCGAGAGTCCAGCCGTCCACGCTCATGTGCGGGGCGACGACGGGCACGACAGGGACGTCCTCCATCACCTGCCGGCGGCTGGTGAAGAGACCCATTTCGGCCTCCACGAGTCTTCGGTTGGTCCCACCTTAGGGCGAGGTCACGGCCTGCGCGTGCCTCTTCGGCACAACGACACCGCTACGGTTCGCCCCATGCCCTCATACGACGACGACATGCGGTTGGCACACGTCCTCGCCGATGCGGCGGACGCGCTCACCGTACGTCGGTACAAGGCACAGGACCTGCTGGTCGAGACGAAGCCCGACATGTCACCGGTGACCGACGCCGACCGGTCGGCCGAGGAGACCATCCGGTCGACGCTGAAACGCGCGCGTCCCCGCGACGGCGTGGTCGGCGAGGAGTTCGGGTCGACCGGCAGCGGATGGCGGCGCTGGATCGTCGACCCGATCGACGGCACGAAGAACTTCGTGCGACGGGTGCCCGTCTGGGCGACGCTCATCGCCCTGATGGAGGACGACGAGGTCATGGTGGGCCTCGCCTCCGCCCCGATGCTGGGCCGAAGATGGTGGGCGTCCCGCGGCCAGGGCGCGTGGACCGGGCGCGGTCTGTCCTCCGCGAGCCGGTGCCAGGTCTCACAGGTGGGGACGCTCGGCGACGCCTCGTTCTCGTACTCCAGCCTCACCGGGTGGGAGAAGCAGGACCGCCTGGACGGGCTGCTCGAGCTTTCCCGGCGGTGCTGGCGCACCCGGGCGTACGGGGACTTCTGGTCCCACGTCCTCGTGGCCGAGGGCGCCGTGGACTGCGCCGCGGAGCCGGAGGTCTCGCTCTGGGACCTTGCGGCGGTGTCGCTCATCATCGAGGAGGCCGGGGGCAAGTTCACCGACCTCGACGGCCGCCCCGGCCCGTCCGGTGGCAGCGCCGTGGCGACGAACGGCCGCCTCCACGTCGAGGTGCTCGAGCTGCTCCGGGCGCGGCAGTCGGGCGACGGCGACTGACCGGACGGTCCCGCGCAGCCCAGTGACCGTACGCAGGACCGCTGGGGCGAGCAGCAGCGCGGCCAGGTCGAACCAGCCGTACCCGCCCGCCGCGCCCGAGGGCGGGTTCCCGATCGGGACGATCCCCGTGGGGTCGTACGCCTGCCACGTCCAGCTGCCAAGCGCGGTGCCGATGATCTCGAGGTACGTGACGACGCAGAACGCGCCCACGTAGAGCATCCGCGACCGCCCCCACCGCAGGAACCCGAGCAGGCAGCAGAACCAGAACGCGCCGAGCACGTCGAGCCGGTCGGAGACGACGACCCCCCACGTCGCGTACGCCCCGCCGACGGCCACCGTGGCAGCGACGAGCGGCCGGGTGTGCCGGACGAAGAGGGCCGACCTGCCGAGCACCAGGGCACAGAGGTAGACGAGGCCGTGACCCGGCGGGACGAAGGCGGGCACGTTGTCCAGCCGGTAGACGTACACCTCGAGCAGCGGCGAGAACGTGTACTCGATCGCGGTGGCGAACACGACGACCACGGCGACCTGCGCCCGGACGAGCGGGGTCTCCCGGCGCAGCAGCACGAGCAGCATCAGCCAGGTGGCCATCCCGAGCATCCGCTGGTGACTCAGCGTGGCGACGGAGTCGAGGGCGAGGACGAGCGGAACCCAGGCGAACCCGGCAGCGGCCACCAGCAGGTCGCCCCGGCCTCGTCCGGGGCCGCCGCCGGGCAGGACGCGGGCCCGGCTCCCCGCGGGTCGGGTCACGAGAGGTGGCATTGCCCGGCAGTCTCGCACCCGCCGCCCGGGCGCGGTTCCCCCGATCTGCTTGCCCGGCCGAGCCCGCGGGGCGACGATGAGATTCACGACCGCGCAAGCGTGCGGCTGTGGCGACCGAAGGTGAGGCGGACATGCGGGTGCGCGACGGGATGTCCACCGTAGTGCTGTCCATCGGCCCGACCCACAGCCTGCACGAGGCGGCGCGCCAGATGTCCGCGCGCGGTGTCGGGGCCGCGGTCGTGGTCGACCCGGAGTCCGAAGGTGTCGGCATCCTCACCGAGCGCGACATCCTCGAGTCCGTCGGCGCCGGGCAGGACCCCGCGACGGAGGCCGTGGCCGCGCACCTCACCTCGAGCCTCGTGTTCGCGAGCCCCGAGTGGACGCTCGAGGAAGCCGCGGGCGCGATGCTGCGAGGCAGGTTCCGCCACCTCGTGGTGCTCGAGAACGCGGACGTGGTCGGCATCCTGTCCGTCCGCGACATCGTGCACGTGTGGACCGCGGAGCGGGCCGAGGCGACGGCGACCGTCGTCCCCTGAGCCACCCCCGCCTCGGCGCCGGTCAGCGCGCCGGCTTGAACGTCCGGAGGACCACGGCGAGCTCGTCCCGCCGCTGGGGCCAGGAGCCGGCCTCGGTCGACCAGTAGATCGCGTAGGCGTGGTCCGGTGCGGTCACGGCCGCACGGTTGAGCACCCGGTAGCGGTCGCGGCTGGCCCGGAACGTGAAGCGCCAGTCGGCGGCGTCGTACCCCCGGTAGCTGACCGCCTCGATCCCCAGCCGGTGGTACGAGGGGTAGCGGGCACGGAAGGCGCGCTCTTGGCGCTTCCAGTCCCGGACCGGGTCCCCCGCGGGGTCCCGGGTCTGGTCGATGCGGAGGAACGCCGCCCCGCCGGGCTTGCGGAAGTCCACGCGCGAGCCGGCGCGGACCTCCCGCCAGCCGCGCGGCACCGCGACCGAGAAGCCGGTGGGGTCCTGGTGCCGGACGAACCCCGCGGGCACGGCGTCCGACGTCGGGGACCCGGTCGGAGTCGGGGTCGCAGACGGGCTGCTGGAGCCCTCGGGGTCCGGCGTGCTGGCCGCGTCGGCCCGCTCCTGCGGCCTCGTCGGTGAGCCCCCGCGATCGTCGCCCCCGAGGTCGAACGCGAACGCGAGGACACCGCCGAGAGCCAGCACCGCGACGGCGACGGCGGCGGCCATGACGCGGGCACGCCGCGGCTCGGTAGGGCGCTCACCGCCCGTCGCGCCGCGCACCACTCCGCGGAGCAGGTCCGCAGTACGCCGGGCGTCCGCACGACCGACCGGGTCCTTGACCAGCAACGCGTCGAGTGCGGGCGCGAGCGGGCCGGCGGCGTGCGCGGGTTCGGCGGGCTCGGCCACCAGGGCACCCAACGTCGCGATCGCGGTGGCCCTGACGAACGGCGGCCGGCCCTCGACCGCGGCGTAGAGCGTCGCCCCCAGAGCCCACAGGTCGGACGCGGGCCCCGGGCTGTCCCCCCGGGCACGCTCGGGCGCCATGTACGCGGGCGAGCCCAGGACGAGCCCGGTGGAGGTGAGGGACGGGTCGCCCTCGACGGACGCGATGCCGAAGTCGGTGAGGACCACGCGGCCGTCGTCGGCGAGCAGCACGTTGCCGGGCTTGACGTCCCGGTGGATCACGCCTTCCGCGTGCGCGGCCTGGAGGGCGCCGAGCAGCTCGAGGCCGACCCGGGCGGCCCGCACCGGGTCGAGGGGGCCGTCCTCTTGCAGCACCTCGTCCAGCGAGCGGCCCCGGATCAGCTCCATGACGATCCACGGGCGCTCGTCCTCGGAGACGACGTCGTACACGGTGACGACCGCGGTGTGGCTCATCCGGGCGATCGCGCGTGCCTCCCGGAGTGTCCGCTCGCGGAGCGCCCGCCGCTCCGGCTCGGGGAGCGAGGGAGGGTAGACCACCTCCTTGATCGCGACGTCACGGCCGAGGGTCTCGTCGCGCCCCTGCCAGACGGTGCCCATGCCGCCGTGTCCGAGCGCCTCGAGCAGCCGGTAGCGGCCCTGCAGGAGCCGGGCCTCGCCACCTGGGCTCGCCATCCGCACACCTCCGTGCCTCCCCGGGGGGTCGGTGTACCCCCCTGCGGGACCGTACGCAACAATCGGGCATTCCTACCAACGTGGGCATCGAAGGGAGCTGAGCACACGTGGGTCACCACTCGGGGCGGCACCGCAAGCACCGTGCCCCGCTCATCCCCACCGCCGTCCTGGCCAGCACGGGCGCTGCGGCGGTCGTGTTCGCGCTCAGCTCGGGCGGCACCACGGCGGGCTTCGTCGACGCCCAGCAGCTCCCGAACACGCTCAAGCCCACCCCCACGGCCTCCGAGACCGGGACGCCCGAGGCCGAGCCCACGGCCAGCTCGGGCCGCACGCAGGCGAGCGACAGGGCATCGAGGGCCGACGTGGGGCGGCCGAGCCACGCCGTCAGCAGCCTGCCGGACGGTGCGACCGCCGAGAGCAACTCGCCGACGCCGGGGGACACCTCGTCCGCGACTGAAACCGCGCCGGAGACGGACTCCCCGACCCCCGAGGACACCACGTCGCCGACCGAGGACCTCCTCTCGACGGCCACGCCGACCCCCACGCCGACGCCCACCGAGGACGACAACGGCAACGGCAAGAAGAAGCACAAGCTCCCGCTGCCCGACCTCCCGCTCGACGCGGACGGCGCGGTCGACGACCTCACCG
>JBOGEN010000071.1:0-8279 GCA_050743265.1 Actinomycetes bacterium | reverse complement strand
CCCGCCCGGCTGCCGCACGGGCGGACGGGGTCGGCGACGGCGACGGCTCCGGCAGCTTGGCCTCGGCGGCGGAGCAGGCCTGGCCGCGCAGGCGCGCGACGATGCTCTCCGCGTCGCTCAGGCTGGTCGCGCTGATCGTGTTCTCGACGCGCTCGCGTTCGAAGTCGGGCAGCGAGCCCAGCTCGAGGGCGTCCTTCTCCTGGACGCGGGACAGGTCCACCCCGACGACGCTCTGGCTCACCCCGCGGAAGATGGCGACGTGCTGCGCGCTCGTGCCGACGTAGTACTGCTGCTGCGTCCACTTCCAGCCCAGGTACCCGCCACCTCCGACGACGGCGACGAGCAGCAGGAAGAGGAAGGCCGGCGCGAGCCAGCGCCGGCCCTCGGAACGCTCGGTGTGGCGGTGTTGGCGGGGGGGCTGCTCCCTCGACGGGGTCAGCGCGGCGGCGCGGGACGCGGCGAAGTCGCCGTCCCGCTCGCGCAGCGGTCGCTCGTCCGTGGCCGCGCCGACTACCTCGGGGTCGACGGCCACGATCGTGTCGTCTGCGACCACGTCCGCCACGACGCACGTGATGTTGTCCGGGCCGCCGGCCCGCAACGCGAGCTCGACGAGGGCCTCCACGGCGTCGGCGGCGGTGCCGCGCCTGAGCGTCTCGGCCAGGGTGTCGGTGCTCACGACGCCGGACAGGCCGTCCGAGCACAGCAGGAAGCGGTCGCCCGGCTGGACCTCGCGGACCGAGAGGTCGAGCTCCAGCTCGTCCCGCCCGTCCAGCGCGCGCATGATGAGCGAGCGCTGCGGGTGCTGGTCGGCCTCCTCCGCGGAGATGCGGCCCTCGTCGACGAGGCTCTGGACGAACGTGTGGTCGCGGGTGATCTGCGCGAGCTGGCCGTGGCGCAGCAGGTACGCCCGTGAGTCGCCCACGTGGACGAGCCCGACCCGTGACCCGACCGAGAGCATCGCGGTGACGGTCGTGCCCATGCCCTCGAGGATCGGGTCGGTCGAGGTCATCGCGGCGAGCTGGGCGTTGGCCGAGCGCACCGCCGCGGCCAGCCGGTCGAGCAAATCGCCGCCGGGCGGGTCGTCGTCCAGCGGGGCCAGCGCGCTCACCACGACCGAGCTGGCGACCTCGCCTGCGGCGTGCCCGCCCATGCCGTCCGCGATGACGAGCAGGTGCGGCCCGGCGTACCCCGAGTCCTCGTTTCCCTCGCGGACGAGCCCCACGTCGGACCGGGCGGCGAAGCGCAGCGACAGAGCCATGCGGGCGCGGCTACCTTCGCAGCTCGAGGACGGTCTTGCCGATGCGGATCGGCACCCCGAGGGGGACGGGGGTGGGCGTCTGGACCTTGGAGCGGTCGAGGAAGGTCCCGTTCGTCGAGCCCAGGTCCTCCACGACCCACGTGCCGTCCCGAGGGAACAGGCGGGCGTGGCGGCTCGAGGCGTAGTCGTCGCTGATGACCAGCGTGGAGTCGGCGGCGCGTCCGATGGTCACCGGACTCTGGCCGAGCGAGACCGCCGTACCGGCCAGAGCACCCTGCGTCACGACGAGCTTGGACGGCGCCCCCTGGCGTGACTTGGACTTCGGGGGCTTGGGCTGCTTGGGCTGCTTGGGCTGCTTGGCCCGGCGCTGCTGCTTTGCCTCGCGTGGCGCCGGGCTCGCCGGCCGAGGGGCCGACCGCTGGCCGAACAGGTCGGAACGCATCACCGACACGGCGGTGATGACGAAGAGCCACAGCACGGCCAGGAAGCCGAGCCGGATCGCGGTCAGGGTGAGCTCTGACACCGGGACTACCTCTCGCCCCCGTCGCCGTCGCGGTACAGGAGCCGGGTGCGGCCGACGACCACCTCGACGCCGTCTCGGAGCGTGACCTCGCCAACCTGCTTGCCGTCGACGGTGGTGCCGTTCGTGGACCCCAGGTCGACCAGGCGCGTCCGGCCGCCCATCTCGAGGTGGACCTCCGCGTGCCGCCGGGAGACCCCGGGGTCGTCCAGCCGGATGTGAGCCTCGCTGCCCCGGCCGATGACTGTCACGGGTCCGGACAGTACGAAGGTCGCGCCCTGCCCCTCGAGGCGGGGTCGCTCCTGGCCCCCCTGGCGCTGCCCGGGGGCTCCCCCGGACATGGCCGTGCCGCGAACGCGGAAGACGCCGGTGTCGAGGTCCTCGTGCCGCTCGAACTTGACCTGCACGGGCCCGATCAGCGTGTACGCCTGCTCCGCGGCGTGCTCGCGGGCCATCGCGGCCAGCTCGGCGCCCAGGGCCTCGGCGTACACCGCGAGCCTGTCGTGGTCGGCGGGACCCAGCTCGACGACGAAGTCGTTGGGCACGAACGTCCGGCCGGGGCCGACGATCGCGGCGTGGTTGTCCATCTCCCGCTGGAGGGCGCTGGCGATCTCGACGGGCTGGACCTCTGACTTGAACGCGCGCGCAAAGGCGCCGCTCACGAGTCCTTCCAGCCGGCGCTCGAACCGGTCGAGAACCCCCATGGCACCTCCTCCCGCGCGAGTGACGATCGATCGGAACGACCCCGATCGTATCCGTGCCGGGTTATGGCCCCGGGTCACGGCTTTCCCCCACGCCCCCGCCGCGAACCGCGCGCCGCAGCCGCGCAGGTGGCGGGCCGGGCGGTCCTGTCCTGCGTGTTAGCCTGGCTCCGCTCGCGCGGGTGGCGGAACAGGTAGACGCGCACGGTTCAGGTCCGTGTGTCCGCAAGGACGTGGGGGTTCGACTCCCCCCTCGCGCACTCTCGTCCCCCCTCCACCTCCTCCCCGGTCACCCGGGTCCGACGAGGCACTCCCGCCGCCGCGTCCACGCGAGGCGGCGCCCACTCCCTGCCGCACCCTCTGTGGTTGCCGTGGCCCATGACGTCCCGGCCGGACGGACTCTGCGACACATCGGGACAGACCCGGCGGCGGAAGCCCCAAGCCTGGTGAAACCGCCTCGCAAGCCTGTGACCTGGGGGATGCTCTCCCCGGCACCGTGTCGCGAACACCCCGGCCGGTGCCGCCAGCGGTCACGCAGCGCTCGGGGGGCTGCACGAGAGCAGCACACAGGAGCACCGCCATGGAATCGTTCGCTCGGCTCGTCCTGCACCACCGGCGCATCGTCACGCTCGTGTGGGTGTTCCTGTTCCTCGTGGGGGCGGGGACCGCGAGCCAGCTCACGGACCGGCTCAGCCTCGACTTCTCCCTGCCCGGCCAGCCTGGCCAGGAGGCCGAGGAACAGGTCGTGGACGCGTACGGCACGCAGTCCTTCTCGCCGTTCGTGCCGGTGGTCACGGTGCCCGAGGGCTCCACCGTCGACGAGCGCGCCGACGACGTCGCGGCGGTGTACGACGCCGTACGCGAGGAGATCCCCAAGCTCCGCGTGGTCGACTACGCGAGCACGGGCGACGAGGCGTTCCTCACCGACGACGGGCGGTCGACCTTCGGGCTGCTCTTCCAGCCGCCTCCCACGGACTTCGGTCCCGGTTTCGAGCCGCAGGTGTCCGACGTCGTCGACCGGGCCGCCAAGGCCGAGGGTCTCGACGCCAAGCTCACCTCGTACGACCTGCTCGCGGTCGGCGGTGACACGGAGGGTCCTGGTGTGCTCGCCGAGACCCTCCTCGGCGGGCTTGGCGCGGCCGCCGTGCTCGCGTTCGTGTTCGCGTCTTTCCTCGCCCTGGTGCCACTCATGATCGCGGCGGTCTCCATCCTCACCACGTTCCTCATCGTGCTGGGGCTCACGTACGTCACCGACGTCTCGTTCGTCGTCCAGTTCCTCATCGCCCTGGTCGGCCTGGGCGTCGCCATCGACTACTCGCTGCTCATCGTGTCCCGATGGCGGGAGGAGCGCGAGCACGGGGTGGACAACGAGACCGCGGTCGTCACGGCCATGAAGACGGCGGGGCACGCCGTGGTCGCGTCCGGCGTCACGGTCGCCATCAGCCTGATCGCGCTCGTCGTGGTCCCCGTCCCGCTGCTGCGCAGCATGGGGATCGGCGGCATGCTCATCCCGCTGGTGAGCGTGATGGTGTGCCTCACCCTTCTGCCGGCGCTGCTCTCCACCCTCGGGCCCAGGGTCGACTGGCCGCGCATCAGACACGAGGGCCACGCGCCGCGCGCGTGGACGGCCTGGGCGCGGGGGATCGTCCGGTTCCGCTGGCTCGCCGCCGGCACCGCGCTGGTCGTGCTCGCCCTGCTGATCACGCCCGTGTTCGGGCTGAAGATCGGCCAGGCCCAGACCGAGTCGCTGGCCAAGAGCGGTGAGGCGTACGAAGGGCTGTCGGTGCTGCGGGAGGGTGGCACCGGGACGGGTCTGCTCACTCCGATCGAGGTCGTTGTCCCGCCGGGCGAGGCGGACGCCGCCGTGACCGCGGCGGCCGGCGTCGACGGGGTGCGCACCGCGCTCGTGGGCGCGGAGGGCAACGGGCCGTCGGTGGTCGAGGTGCTCCCGGTGAACGAGACCGTGGACAGCGAGAGCACCGAGGTGGTCGACCGGGTGCGCGACGCCACCGAGGCGGCGGTGTCCGCGGAGGTCGGCGTCACCGGGTCCGGCGCGACCGTGCAGGATTACTTCAGCGCCGTGTACGACAGGTTCCCGCTCGTGCTGGCACTCATCGCCTTCATCACGTACGTGCTGCTGGTGCGGACGTTCCGGTCGCTGCTGCTGCCGCTGAAGGCCGTCATCCTCAACCTGTTGTCCGTGGCCGCCGTCTTCGGCGCGGTGGTGTTCTTCTGGCAGAGCGGCAACGGGTCCGAGGCGATCTTCAACGTGAGCCAGACGGGGGCGGTGACGTTCTGGCTCCCTGTGCTGATCTTCGCGTTCCTGTTCGGGCTGTCGATGGACTACGAAGTGTTCATCCTGGCCCGCATGCGTGAGGAGTACGACGCGTCCGGCTCGAACGAGCAGGCGGTCGTCACCGGGCTCGGACGCACCGGGCGCCTCGTCACGTCCGCCGCGCTGATCCTGTTCTTCGCGTTCTCCGCGCTCGCGTCCTCGCCGGGCACGGATATCAAGGTGTTCGCCACGGCCCTGGGTGTCGGCATCCTCATCGACGCGACCATCGTGCGCGCGCTGCTGGTGCCGGCTCTTGTGAGCATCCTGGGACGGTGGAACTGGTGGCTGCCCGGGTGGGCGGCACGCATCCTGCGCGTGGAGCCGTCGCCACTGCCGTCCGTCGGGGCCCACGCGAGGGTTCCCGGGCCGCCCGGACGCCCTGCCGGTGAGCCCGAGGAGGAGCCCGCCTCCGTCGACTGAGTGCTGGGCGCCAGGACGGCTGAGACGCCCTACTGGACGGGGGGCCGGACCGGGCTCCGCTCCGGAAGGGGCAGCATGGCCCCATGACTTCGCCGCCCGCCGGGCCGTACCGGGTGTGCCTCGTCTGCATGGGCAACATCTGCCGGTCCCCGATGGCCGAGGCGGTCCTGTGCCGCCAGCTCGCCGAGGCCGGTCTGCGGGACGCGGTCGCCGTCGACAGCGCCGGGACGGGCGGCTGGCACGAGGGGGACGACGCGGACGAGCGCGCCCGCGCCGTGCTGACCGCGCACGGGTACACGCTGCGCCACCGCGCGCGCCGGTTCCGGGCCGACTGGTTCTCCCGGTACGACCTCGTGCTCGCGCTCGACGGGGCGAACATGGCCGACCTGCGCCGGCTCGCCCCGGACGCAGACACCGCGGACCGGATCCGGCTGCTCCGGTCGTACGACCCGGCCTCGACCGGACAGTTGGACGGCGAGCTGGGCGTTCCCGACCCGTACTACGGCGACGGGGACGGCTTCGCGCACGTCCTGAGGTTGGTCGAGGCCGCTTGCCGCGGGCTGGTTGAGGAGCTGAGAGGAGAGGTGGTCCACCGGTGACCGTGGCCGCCAGCCGGGTGGGAGACCTGCTGGGCACCGAGGTGGAGGACACCCGGCCCGTCGGTGGGGGGTCCATCTGTGACGCGTCCCGGGTCACCGCCGCGGACGGGCGGGCGTTCTTCGTCAAGACCCTGCGCCACGGGCCCGCGGACCTGTTCGCCGTGGAGGCGTCCGGGCTCGGAGGCCTCGACGACGCGGGCGGGTGCCCCCTGCCACGGGTCGAGGCTGTCGCCGAGGACGTGCTGGTCCTCGAGTGGGTTGAGCCCGGCGCACCGTCGCCCGAGGCGGCCGAGCGGTTCGGGCGGGAGCTGGCACGTACGCACCAGGCGGGCGCACCGATGTTCGGCTGGGCGCGGGACGGCTACATCGGTCCGCTGCCGCTGCCCAACGCCCCGGCGGTGGACTGGCCGGACTTCTACGCGTCCCGCCGCGTGCTGCCCTACCTGCGCCAGGCCGTCGACGCGGGAGTGCTGGCCGCGGACGAGGTGGGCCCGGTGGAGACGGTGTGCGGGCAGCTGCTCGAGATCGCCGGCCCCACGGAGCAGCCGGCGCGCGTGCACGGAGACCTGTGGTCGGGCAACGTGCTCTGGTCGTCCGAGGGGCCCGCCTACCTGGTCGACCCGGCCTGCCACGGGGGGCACCGGGAGACCGACCTCGCGATGCTCGCGCTCTTCGGGCTGCCGTACCTGGACCGCGTGCTCGCCGCGTACGACGAGGCGTACCCGCTGGCCGACGGGTGGCGGGCGCGCGTCCCGCTGCACCAGCTGCACCCGCTCCTCGTCCACACGGTGCTGTTCGGTGGCGGGTACGCCGGGCAGGCCGTGCACGCCGCCCGCGAGGCGCTCGCCGCCGCCTGAACGTTGTTGCGTCAGGCGCTGAGCGCGAGCCCGGCGCCCAGCAGGACGGCGTAGGCGAGCTCGACCCGTCCGGTGTCCTGCAGCACGGGGACGAGGTCGGGACCTGTGCTCCCGGCCAGCACCCGGCGTACCGGCGGGACGGCGAGCGGTACGGAGGCGAGCGCCAGCAGCGCCCACGGGACCGCCACGCCGACCAGCGTGGCGAGGACGAACGCGGCGCCGACCAGTGTCGCGTACAGGCGGCGGCTGCCCCCGTCGCCGAGCGCGACCGCGAGCGTGCGCTTGCCGGCGTCCCGGTCGGTGGGGATGTCGCGCAGGTTGTTCG
This sequence comes from Actinomycetes bacterium, assembly GCA_050743265.1. Classification (GTDB taxonomy): domain Bacteria; phylum Actinomycetota; class Actinomycetes; order JBOGEN01; family JBOGEN01; genus JBOGEN01. The sequence continues at coordinate 1,264 of JBOGEN010000071.1, read as the reverse complement.
CCACGAGGATGGCGCACGCTAGCGCCCCCACGGCGACCGCTCCGGCGAACGCGGGTCCGGTGACGCGGCCGGCCTGTACGTACGTGGTGCCGAGCACCGCGACGAGCCCGAAGAACACGAAGACCGACACCTCGCCGAGGGCCCTGTACCCGTACGGCCGCCGGCCGCCGGTGTAGAACCAGGCAGCAGCCATCGCGGCCGCCCCGACCAGCACCAGCCACCAGGCGGACGTCACCGCGAGCACGAGCCCGGCGACCGCGGCGACACCGAACGCGCCTAGCGCCGCCGAGCGCACCGCGTGCGGGGTCGCCGCGCCCGACCCGACGAGGCGCAGGGGACCCACCCGGTCCTTGTCGGTGCCCCGGACCCCGTCGGAGTAGTCGTTGGCGTAGTTCACGGCGACCTGAAGTGCCACCGCGACCACCAGCGCGAGCACCGCCTTCCACCACATCGCCCCGTCGACGGCGGCAGCCGCACCGGTGCCGACCAGGACGGGTGCGACAGCGGCGGGCAGCGTGCGCGGACGCGCGCCGCGCACCCACTGGGCGGTGGTCGTCATCGATCCTCCAGGTCCCACTGGTCACGCAACGTGGCACGGTCAACCTTGCCCGACGTCAGCAGTGGCAGTGCCCGCACGTGCACGACCTCACGGGGAGCCGCGCCGGGTCCGAGCCGCTCGGCGACGTGGGCGCGCAGGTCGTCGGCAACGGGTGGGGCGTCCGGGTCTGCCGGGACGACGACCGCGACGACACGCTCACCCCACTCCCGGTCGGGCCGCCCCACGACGACGCACTCCCGGATGCCCGGGTGGCGAGCGAGCACCTCCTCGACCGCACCCGCGGCCACCTTCTCGGCCCCCGTGACGATGACGTCGTCCGCCCGCCCGAGCACGGTCAGCATGCCGTCGGAGTCGAGGCGCCCGACGTCATGGGTCGCGTGCCACCGGACGCCGTCCCGCACCGCGAGCGCCCGACGGGTGAGGTCGGGGCGCAGGCGGTAGCCGGAGAAGACGACGTCCCCGCCGAGGTGGATGTGCCCGTCGTGGTCGACGTCGACCTGCACGCCGTCGAGGGGCCGCCCGTCGTACACGCACCCGCCCGCGGTCTCGGTCATGCCGTACGTGGTGACGACGTGCACGCCTGCCTGGTGCGCGCGCTCGCGCAGGGCCCCGGGCGCCGCAGCGCCGCCGAGTAGCACCGCGTCGTACGCCCGCAGCGCGTCGACCGCCGGCCTGCCCGCGTCGAGAAGCCGCACCAGCTGGGTG
>JBOGEN010000070.1:0-4955 GCA_050743265.1 Actinomycetes bacterium | reverse complement strand
GACGTACGCACCCGCGCTCGCCGCCCTCCCCGGCGCCTCGTCCACGGACGTGGTGTACCGCGGGCAGGGGCGGAGCGTCCTGCACCGCACCTACACCAACGGCACCTGGTCGGCCAGCACCGCGCTGGGGGGCCCGGCGGTCGGCGCTCCGGCAGCGGCGTACGCGGGGAGCACGCTCCACGTCGTGCACCGCGGCGTCTCGAACGTCGCCTACGTCAAGGCCCGGACGGGCGGGACGTGGGACAGCAGCTGGACGAACCTCGGCGGCACCCTGACCTCGAGCCCCGCGGTCGTCGGCTGGCCCGACGGGCGCGTCGAGGTCTTCGCCCGGGGCGCGGGCGACGACCTGACCACGACCACGTTCACCCCCGGCACCGGCTGGAGCGGGTGGACGTCCCTCGGCGGCGACCTCGCGACCGCGCCGGCCGCTGCCGCCACGGGGACGGACGAACTGCGCGTGTGCGCGGCGCTGGCGAGCGACCACATCGTGTGGTGCCGTACGCGGGCCGGGGGCACCTGGTACGGGTGGACGGAGCTGGGAGGCAGCACGTACAGCGCCCCCGCGCTCACCGTCGAGCCCGGCAGCGGTCGCGTGCACGTCTTCATCCGCGGCCTGAGCACCGACGTCCTGTACGTGAAGACCTACGCCTCCGGCACCTGGTCCTCGTACACGCGGCTCGGTGACCGGCGCCTGGTCGACGGCCCGGGCGCTGCGGCCAGGGCGTCCGGCACGGTCGACGTCATCGCGCGCGGACGCGACCGCGCCCTTTACGCCAAGCGCCTGCGGAGCGGAGCCTGGACGTCCTTCGCCCAGGCCTGGACGCCCTCGGCGCCGAAGCCGGTGCCCACGAGCCTGCGGGGCAGGAACATCACCCGCGTGCCCACCACCGACAAGGTGGTCGCGCTCACGTTCGACGGCGGGGCGGGGTCCCAGGGCGTCCCCGCGATCAGGGCCACGCTGCAGCGGGAGAACGTGCCGGCGACGTTCTTCCTGACCGGCGAGTTCATCCGGACCTATCCGGTGCGGGCGCATCAGATCGCGGTCGCCGGGTTCGACGTCGCCGACCACTCGAACACCCATCCGTACTTCACGAAGATCAGCGATGCGACGGCCCGGACTCAGGTGCAGAACGGAAGGACAGCGATCTTCGACACCACCGGGGTCGAGCCCAAGCCGCTGTTCCGGTTCCCGTACGGCGCCTACACGGGCTCGGACATCACGCTGGTGAACAACCTCGGCTACGCCCCCGTCGGGTGGACGGTCGACTCGCTCGGGTGGAAGGGCACTGACGGCGGCATGAGCGTCCAGAAGGTCGTCGACCGGGTGCTCGGAGCCGCACAGCCCGGGGAGATCGTCCTCATGCACGTCGGCGCCCACCCCAAGGACCACACCACGCTCGACGCCGACGCCCTGCCCGCGATCATCGACGGCCTGCGGGCACGCGGCTACGGCTTCGTGACCCTCGAGAGCCTGATGGGCTGGTAAGCCGGCGGCGGTTGTGCCGCGCGGCGTCTGAGCCCGGCCCAGCGCCCGCCGGCTCAACAGGGACGCACACGACCCCAGCGTCGCCGCGCTGGAAGCCGCCATCTACCCACCCCGAGGGAGACGCCTCATGAAGGCCTCACCAGGCGACCGCATCATCGTCCACGGCAGGACGCTGGACGACCCGTCGCGTGACGGCAGGGTCCTCGACGTCCAGGGACCGGACGGGTCCCCGCCCTACTGGGTGGAGTGGTCCGAGGACGGGCACGTCAGCCTGTTCTTCCCAGGCCCCGACGCCGACGTGAAGCACTACACGCCTCAGCCCTGACCACTCGTCAGCGGCCCGAGCCGGTTCACCTCCCCGCTCCGGGTCAGCGTCCGTGACGAGGACCACTCCGCTCGCGGTCAGCTGGCGTGGATGCGGCGGCCGGTCACCTCGCCGGGGTGCAGGCGCACGAGCGTGCTGCGTGTCCCCCCGGCCCAGGGGTCGAGGCGGAGACCTTCGGCTCCGTTGTCCGGCCCTGCCGCCTTGTCCGCGCGGCCGCGGACGAGCACGCTCCAGGCCTCGCGTTGGGCCTCGTCGATGCGGTCGACCTCGAAACTCACGGCGTGGTCAGGCCCCGACCGGGTGATCGTGGTGTCGAGGAGGTGCCCGGCCTCCACCCGTACGAGGATCGTGTGCCCGGCGACGGCGTAGTTGACCGGGAAGACGAAAGGCGCCGATTCCGACTCCACGAGAAACGCGATACGTCCGATCCCCCCGTCGCCGAGCATCTGCCAGCACTCGTCTTCGCTCAGCGTGCGAACCCGTGCGTGCGGTGCGGCCCGCTGCCGCCCGGGTGGGATTTCGGCATCCGTGCCGAGCAGCACCGACTCGGGGATCTCCAGCGCGCGGGCGAGGGGCAGCAACAGGCTGGTGGGGAACCTGGCCGGCTGCTCTTCGAGGCGGCAGACGTACTGCTCGGTCATTCCCGCCCTCTGGGCGAGCTCGAGGCGGGACAGCCCCAGCTCCTCGCGCCGGTACCTCACCCGCCGGCCCAGGTCGGTGGCGCGGATGTCGTCGCTCCTGCCCTCGCTCATCCGGTGACCTCCAGGTCCTTGCGGGGCGGCACGCCGACGGCTCAGGTCGCTGGTCTCTCGGTGAGCTCGACAGCCCCGTCTCCCTCTCGTTGTCCTACCGGGCGGGATCCGGAGGGCACAAGGGTCGTTGGTCCCCACGCGCACGCACCGGAGCCGTGTCGTGACGTGGTGCTCCTGACCGCGGGGCCCGGACGCGGCGCTCCGGCGGCAGGCACGTGTGACCCGCGCAATCGGGACCAAAGACCGTAGTCACCGGCGTCGGAGCGACAGAGGCTCCAGACATGCTCCTCAAGCGACGTGCACACATCCAGGCCCCTCCCACGGTCGACCGTGAGGCCGAGCCGTTGTCAGCCGAGATGTGGCCGCCCCCCAAGCGGCCGCCGCTGGCTCCCCTCGCCGTGTCCTGTTGCTGCCCCGCGGCTGCCGTAGTCCAGGCCGTGATGCCGGCCAGCGAGGGCCTGGACGCGCAGGACCTGCTGCTGTGCCACCACCACGCCCGCGTGTCGAGGACTGCGCTGCTCGACGCGGGCGCCGTCCTGTACGACGCTCACGGGTACCTGCTCGAGGACGGCTCGTCCCAGCAGACGGCGAAGGGAGGACCCGATGAGGCCACCCTCCCGCCGCGATAGCACGGAGCCCTCCCGGGGGACGAGCACGCGCGGCTCTGCGCCCGATCTTCCGGCGGCGGCCGACCCGGCGTCAAGGCCTCCGACCCAGCGTCACGCCGACACCGGCCCCGTCGTTCAGTTCGACCAGGGTCTGGTCACGATGCGGCTGCGCCACCGCGGCCGCGACCTCGTGGTCGCCATCTCCGGCGAGCTCGACCTCTGGACAGCCCAGACGGTTCGGCTCACGCTCCGCGACGCCGTCCCGGCGAGCGGCGCTCGCCTCGTGCTGGACCTGTCCGGAGTCACCACGTGTGACGCGGCCGGACTCGCCGTGCTCGTGGGAGAGCTGCGCCGGGTGCCTGCCACGGGTGGGGCCACCCGCCTCGCGTCACCCTCGCCATCTGTCGACCAGGTGCTGCGTGCCACCGGCATGGGGAGGGTTGTGCCAGTCCTGTCGTCTGTGGACGAGGCCCTGAGCGAGTAGGTCGAGCGGACGTCGCCCCCGAGGAGGCCCACGATGCGGAACGCACTCGTCGTCTAAGAATCGATGTTCGGCAATACCGAGGCGGTGGCTCGTGCGATCGCCGACGGGGTCGCCACCCAGATGTCCGTCGACGTGCGTCAGGTCGCCGACGCGCCGCACGAGCTCGGCCCCGACGTCGGCCTGCTGGTCGTCGGCGGACCGACGCACGCGTTCGGGATGACCTTGTTCGGCACCCGCAAGACCGCGGTGAACCAGGGCGCGCACCCGACGGGAGGTCCAGAGATCGGGTTGCGCGAGTGGATCGCCGGGCTCCGTCCCGGGGACAGCCCGCCTGCGGCGGCCACCTTCGACACGCGCCTCCACAAGCGCTGGATCCCCGGGTCTGCCGCGCGCAAGGCGCAGAAGCAGCTTCGCCGGCTCGGCCTCCCGATCGCGGCCGAGGCGTCCGACTTCTACGTCTCCGATACGCCTGGCCCGCTGCTCGACGGGGAGCTCACCCGTGCCCGCACCTGGGGTTCGCAGCTCGGGGCCACGCTGGTCGGGCCGGAGGAGCACCACCCCGACACGTGAGCCCGCCCGAGATCGCCGGCGCGAGAGAGTCCCCTCGGACGGCGTGCACGGAAAGGGTCGCCGTCAGGTCCACGACTCCAAGGCGAGCAGGTCGCGCATCGACGTCATGCCGACCACGGTCCGGTCCTGGACGACGGGCAGGTGGCGGATGCCGGCGTCCAGCATCCGGCGGGCCACCTCGAGGCTTTCCTCGGCGAGCTGTGCCGTCTGCACCTGCCGGGTCGCGAAGGTCTCCGCGTGTGCCGTGGCGGGGTCGACACCCTCTGCCACCGCACGGACGACGTCGCGCTCGGACAGCACCCCGATGATCATGGTGCCGTCGAGCACGGCGAGCGCCCCGACGTGGGCCGACGTCATCGTGCGGGCGGCGTCGGCCACCGTGTCCTCGGCCTCACAGGTGAGCGTTTCGGGTCGGTAGATCTCCTCGATGCGCATGGCTCCTCCTTCTTGCCTCGCGGTCGATTGCGGCGTACGGGTGACATCACCCGTCTCGCGTGCATCGTTCGCCTTCGAGAAGAGCGACATCGCAGCCCGTGTGCTGTCTGTCAGCAGAGCACGACGACCTATCACCGTGCAGAGTCGACGGTCACGCATCTCGCGACCGTTCTGCCCTCGTCAGCCGGGCGACCGGGGAGTTGACTGGGAGACGGATCGACAGGTCCCTCGAAAGACGCAGAGGAGGCTGGCATGGCCACACTCGCACGGCGTGAGGGCTCGTCCCCGTTGGCCG
>JBOGEN010000069.1:0-70206 GCA_050743265.1 Actinomycetes bacterium | reverse complement strand
GTGACGCCGCTGCGCCGGCGCCCCCGGCCGTCGCCCCCGTGGCCGAGCCGCAGCGGGGTGCGGACGTGGCGCCAGGGGAGCCAAGCACCGCGGAGCGGCGCACCGCGGCGGTCCCGGAGGCGGAGCTGGTCACCATCACCGCCCCGGTCGTCGGCGTCTTCTACCGTGCACCCGAACCCGGCGCGGCGCCGTTCACGGACGTGGATGCCCACGTGGAGGAGGGGAGCACGCTCGGGCTGGTCGAGGTCATGAAGATGTTCACCAGCGTCACCGCAAGCGTGAGCGGCCGCGTGGTGGACGTCCTCGCGGCGAACGAGGAGTTCGTCGAGTTCGGCCAGCCCCTGATGACGATCCGCCCTGAGACGGCGTGAGCATCAGCCGGGTGCTCGTCGCGAACCGCGGCGAGATCGCGGTGCGGATCGTCCGCGCGTGCCAGTCCCTGGGTGTCGAGTCGGTCCTCGCCGTCTCGGACGCGGACCGGGAGAGTCTCGGGGCGCGGCTCGCCGACCGTGTCGTCTGCATCGGGCCGGCCGCTGCACGGGAGAGCTATCTCAACCAGGCGGCGCTGCTTGCGGCGGCCGTCGGCACGGGCGCCGACGCCATCCACCCGGGTTACGGGTTCCTGTCCGAGAACCCTGCCTTTGCCGCGGCCTGCGAGGACCAGGGCATCTGCTTCGTCGGACCACGCGCGGAGACCATCGCTGCGATGGGCGACAAGGTCGCCGCCCGGGCGACTGCCGAGCGCCATGACATTCCCGTCGTGCCGGGGTCTCCCGGCGTACACGGGCTGGACGACGCCGGCACGGTCGCCGAGGACATCGGCTATCCCGTCCTCCTCAAGGCGGCCGCCGGCGGCGGTGGCCGCGGCATCCGGGTCGTGCAGGACGCAGACGAGATGCAGAGCGCCTTTCCCGTGGCGGGGGCAGAGGCTGTCGCGGCGTTCGGGGACGGGACCCTCTTCGTGGAGCGGTACGTCCCGGCTGCCCGCCACATCGAGGTGCAGGTGCTCGCCGACCGTCACGGCACTGTCGTGCACCTCGGGGAGCGGGACTGCTCGGTCCAGCGCCGCTACCAGAAGATCGTCGAGGAGGCGCCCGCCCCGTCGGTCCCCGAGGGTGTCCGGGAGTCGATCCGCTCGGCGGCCAGGAGGCTCACGGCCGGGCTCGGGTACGAGAACGCGGGAACGGTCGAGTTCCTCTACGACGAGCAGCGCGGCGACCACTACTTCCTGGAGATGAACACGCGGATCCAGGTGGAGCACCCCGTGACGGAGATGGTCACCGGGCTCGACCTCGTGCGCCTGCAGCTGCTGGTGGCGTCCGGCGAGCCGCTCCGTCTCCGGCAGGAGGACGTCCACGTCACCGGGCACGCGATCGAGTGCCGCATCACGGCGGAGTCCCCGGAGAAGGGCTTCATGCCGAGCCCGGGGCGGCTCGTCCGGTGGCGCCCCCCTGACGGGCCCGGCATCAGGCTCGACACCCACTGCGTCGAGGGGTACCGGGTGCCGCCCTCCTACGACTCGCTGCTGGGCAAGCTCGTCACGTACGGCAGCGATCGTGGCGAGGCCCTCGCACGGATGCGGTCGGCCCTGCGCCGGTTCGAGGTCGAGGGCCTCGACACGAACATCGGCTTCCTCTCGTACCTGACCGGCCGACCGGACTTCGAGGCCGCCCGGGTCGACACGCGCTGGGTGGAGCGGAACCTCGACGCGTTCCGCGGTGCAGCCTGACCCCGCCCGACCCGCCAGGCCCCGCCTGACCCGCTAGCCGAGAAGGCCGACGGGGGACCCGTTGTCGAACTCCCCGGCCTGCTCACGCCGGATCCACGCCACCGGGTCGCGGGCGTAGTCCCGGGTGAAGTCGCCGGGGTAGTTGATGCCGGGGAGGGCGGGGATCCAGTCGTACTCCAGCAGGTCCGGCGTCCCGACGGTGTTGGCGATGCGCACGACGTCCGGGTCGTCGAGGGCGGTGAGGCGGCCCTTGTCGATGAGCGTGAACCACTCCCCGGTGGACCGCTTCTTGATCTCGTACGTCGCGAAGACGTTGTGCACGTGCGGGAAGTGCATCGTGGGGAGCTTGTGCTCGCGGGCGTACGAGAGGAACGTCTGGTCCCAGTGCTCGGCCCCGAAGCCGAAGTGGATCACGCCGGCCTGTGCCCGCTCGGGGAGGTTCGTCCACGAGTCGTTGTAGTTCCACAGGGTCTCGATCTGCCGGAAGCTCTTCGGGTTCGTACCGATCGAGCAGTCGTTGAAGTAGGCCCAGCCCTTGGAGGGGAACCCGGGGTACTGCACGTCGGCGTAGCGTTCCACGACCTCGCGCCAGAGCTCCCCGTACTTGCCGCCCCCGACGATCTTCTCGATCATCCCGTGGGAGACGTGAACCTCTATGTGCGGGTAGTAGCCCGTGTGGTTGCTGGTGCCGGCCACGACGCCGTTGAGCGTCGGCAGCAGCACCTTCGCCTCCTCGAGGAACGTTGCGACGGGGTGGCCGAAGCGGATGCCCTGGATCGTCGAGCCGAGGATGTGGCCCGACTGCCACGCCCCCTGCACCCACAGCTCGGCTTGCTGCGGCGTGACCTCCCAGGAGATGTCGGTGCCCTCCGGGCTCGTCACGCGCACCTCGGCCGCGTCGTGGAACGCCTCGACCACCTTGAGGTCGACCACTCGCCAGATCTCGTCGGGGTAGCCGTTGGCACGGGAGACGAAGTCCTCGTAGGTGGCGTAGCACCAGTTGTTCCGCACACGCTTGCCCGCGGCGCGCTTCCAGTGCCGCCGTCCCGCCTCGCCGGCGAGCACGCCCGTGTAGCCGGGCCGGTCCTCCAGGTAGCGCTTGAGGGCCGAGGCGGCAACGTTGAACTCCACCCCGTCCTCGATCATCGGGGGGAGCCGGTCGCTGATCTCCCGCCATCCGTCGGCAGCCGAGTACGTCTCGACGTCCATGCCCAGATCGGTCATGTCCAGCCGGTCGACCCGCTTGGCGCCCTCTTCGAGCAGGGCCTGCCGGATCGACTCGAACACCAGGTCGTGCTGGTGCGGGTACGTGATGACCAGGAGCTCGTCGTCGGGCTCGAGGTTGCCCAGGGCCGCCCGGCCGTAGCGACGCCGTACGTGCGCACGGGCCAGGGGCATCAGCTCGTCGAGGTCATCTGTCCGTGCCTGCCGAAGGTAGGCCGGGTGACGCGGGGCGGGGTAGTCGAACCCGACCAAGGGCGCGGGCAGTCCCGGCGTGAGGTGGTCGAGGGACACGGCGGCCATGAGGTCTGAACCTTCCTTCGGCGTGGGGCGGAGGCTCACGTGCGCTCGGCAGTCACCGCAGCGCTCTGAAGTCCTCGACGGACAGCTCGTCCATGAGAGGGGCGAGGCGCTTCATGAACGGCAGGTCGACCCCGGCCTCGTCGGCGAGGGCCAGGGCCACCTCGAGGTCCTTCTTGGGCCACCGCAACCGCTGAGACCCCCACTCGGCGAGCGGCCGGTTGGCGCCACTGCCGATGTTGAGAAAGGCACGCAGCTTGCCCGGATGCACACCGAGCTCCTTGGCCAGGGTCAGCGCCTCGTAGTTCGCCCGCAGGCAGCTCCACAGCAGCAGGTTGTTGGCCGTCTTCGCGACCTGGCCCGCGCCGACGTCGCCGACGTGGCAGACGTCGATGGCGAAGGACGAGAAGGCCGGCAGGCACGCGTCGATGACCTCGGCCGGACCACCGCACATCAGCTTGAGCGCACCGGCCTCGGCACCGCGTTCGCCACCGACGAGCGCGACGTCGATCACGTGCACTCCGTGCTCGGCGCCGCTCTCGGCCATTTGGGTGCAGGTGTCCGGGCGGACAGACGGGCAGATGGCCAGGATGGTCCCCGGCCGGGAGGCCTCGAGTGCCCCGCCCGGCCCGGTGATCGCCTGGACGACCTGCTCGTCGTCGACGACCACGAGCAGGACGAGGTCGCTGACCGCGGCGACCTCGCCGATGCTGTCGACCAGCGTGGCTCCCGCGCGTTCGGCGGCCTCGCGGGCGTCCGCGGAGGGGTCGAAGGCGGTGACCGACCAACCTGCCTTGCGGGCGTACGAGCCCATCATCCCGCCCATGCGGCCCCATCCCACGAGGCCGATCGACACGACGTTCCGAATCTCTGCCGTCACTGCGAGTCCTTCCCTGGCCCGGTCGCTCCCTGACGCACGCGCCAGGTCCCCGCATCTGTAGTGCGGGGGTTCCGAGCGGTCAAGGACAGCGGCTCCGGATCTGAGACGGGTCTCGTCCGCGATCCCGACCCCCACGAATCGCGAGGCGGCATCTCATCTTCTGAGCGTCGAGCCTCGTCGTTGCCGGCGTACGACAGAGAGGCTCGGCCGGACGAAGGCGGGCGAGCACGCGACGCGTCACGGTGGCACCGAGGCGCTCCGCGACGCGAAGGGGAGTGTCAGATGGGGTTCGACGGCAAGGTGGCAGTCGTCACCGGAGGCGGGCGAAACGTCGGCCAGGCCATCGCCCGCCGACTCGTGTGCGACGGGGCCCGTGTCGCGGTCGTCGATCTCGACGACGGACGCGGGGAGTCGACCGTTGCCGAGCTGGAGGGAGTGCGTCCCGGCTCCGCGCTCTTCGTGCGGTGCGACGTCTCCTCGTCCGACGACGTGCAGCGCATGGTCGACCACGTCGTGCAGGCCTTCGGCGGCATCGACGTCCTCGTCAACAACGTCGCCATCACCGACCGAGGGCGCACGGTGCTCGACCTCGACGAGGACCTGTGGCACCGGGTCCTGGCCACCACCCTCGACAGTGTCTTCCTCTGCAGCAAGTACGTGGCCCGGACGATGGTCGCACAGGGCAGGGCCGGGGTGATCGTGAACATCGGCTCGACCTCGGGACACCGCGGGCGGGCGAACGCGACGGCGTACTCGGCCGCCAAGGGGGCGGTCACGACGCTGACCCGGTCCCTCGCGACACAGCTGGGCCCGCACGGCATCCGGGTCAACACGGTGACGCCGAACAAGGTCGGTTCGCCGGTGGGAGAGGACGAGGAACCCTCCGATCGCCAACGGCTGAACGTGCTCGGCCGGGGCGCCGCTCCCGAGGACATCGCGCATGCCGTGGGTTTCGTGGCGTCCAGCGAAGCGGGGTTCATCACCGCCGCCGAGCTGCTGGTCGACGGAGGCTCGCTGTACTGCAGTGCCAGCTGACGCCTGTCCGGAGCACGGGGGCACGTGTCCGTGGCCGTCGACCTCGGGGCCGACGTGCTTGCGGTGTCGCGGGAGGTGCTCGAGGTGCTCGAGCGTCGCTCGGTCGGGGAGGCGGACTTCGGAGGGCCGAGGGGTGAGACTGACGGAGGGCAGTGCCACCCTGGGATCGTGTCGTCGGTGAGCAGACAACAGGAGAAGGGCGCCGCGTTCCGGGCGCTGCACGAGGGGGAGCCGTTCGTCCTCCCGAACCCCTGGGACGTGGGGTCGGCACGCGTCCTGGCCGCGCTCGGCTTCCCGGCGCTGGCCACCACGAGCTCGGGCTTCGCGTTCACGCTCGGTCGCCTCGACGGGCAGGTCACGCTGGACGAGGTGGTCCAGCACGCGGCAGCGCTGGACGCGGCAACGGACCTGCCGCTCACGGTCGACCTCGAGAACGGGTACGGCGCCGACCCGGGGAGCGCTGCGCTCGCGGTGCGGCGCGCGGCAGGGGCCGGCGCGGTCGGGGCCTCGATCGAGGACTACGACCCCGAGGGGTCCCTCTACTCCCTCGCGTACGCCAAGGAGCGGATCGCGGCCGCCGTCGAGTCGGCGCACGGTCTGGGCTTCCCGTTCACGGTGACGGCTCGGGCCGAGAACCACATCCGCGGCAACCCCGACCTCGAGGACACGATCAGCCGGCTGCAGGCCTTCGAGGAGGCCGGGGCCGACGTCCTGTACGCCCCCGGCCTGCGCGACGTCCACGAGATCAGTGCGGTGTGCGAATCCGTGACCAGGCCGGTGAACGTCCTCGCCTTGCCCGGGCTGACGATGGCGGAGATCGCGGGAGCCGGTGCCCGGCGGGTGAGTGTCGGCGGAAGCCTGACCTGGGTCGCGGCCAGGGCGTTGGCCGACGCGGCGGTGGTGGTCCGTGACACCGGCGACCTCTCGCCGCTGACGGCGCGCGTGCCCCTGGAGGACTGGTTCACGTGACCGCCTCGGCAGGGCAGACGGCCCGGTCGGCGGGGGGTCGCGGGCTACCCTCCACCTGAGTCGGTTCTCCGCACGAGGGGAGGGGCGGTGGCTGGATCGGCGGACGTCCCGGACGAGATCGTCACCCGGCTCCGGTCCGTGTGCCTCGAGCTGCCCGAGGCGTACGAGGAGCCGGCCTGGGTGGGAGTGCGTTGGCGCATCCGTACGAGCACCTTCGCCCACGTGCTCCGCGTCGAGTCGGGGTGGCCGCCGGCCTACGCCCGGGCCGTGGGTACCGACGAGTCCGTCGTCGCGCTGACCTTCCGCCTGCCGCTGACCGAGCTGGAGGCGGTGACCAGCGTCGGCCATCCGTTCTTCCGGGCCCGGTGGGGACGCGAGGTCGCGGGCCTTCTGCTCGAGACGGGCGTCGACTGGGACGAGGTCGCCGAGCTCCTCAGCGAGAGCTACTGCTTCCTCGCGCCGGCGAAGCTGGCCGAGCAGGTCGTCCGCCGGTCCGGCTGACATCCGGTCTGACTCGGACATGTCATCACGTCTTGTGACGGATGACCCATGCGTGCACAATCCGTTCTATAGGATGCAGGACGGCTGATCCCGGAGGCCACTCCCCGAACGAACGGCACAGGCAGCGATGGGTCAGCCGTACGAGGCTCCCCGCATCCTGGGTTCGCCGCTCCTGCCCCTCGCGTAGGTGATCCACGTGACCCCGAGGAGCGGGCAAATGGAGCAACGAGTGCGGATCCTCCGCAGAGCACGAGCCGGCATGTCCTGGCGCTCACCCAGGGGCGCGCTGCGCGTAGCCGCTGTCGGCGTGAGCGCCCTGGTCGGGGCGGTCGGGTTCCTGGTCGTCCCCGCCGACGAGTCGGGGGCGCAGTCCAGCACCGGCCGCGCCGAGGGAAAGAACATGGCCCTGGTCGGTACGGACGACCTGCAGGCCCGTTCCGCGTACCAGCCCGTCATCGACCGCAACGCGACCACGGGTCAGTGGATCGCGTACGTGGGCCACCACGAGGGCACGGTGGTCAACTCACTCACCGGCGAGGAGGAGCCCAACGGCACGTCGCTCGTCGACGTGTCCGACCCTGAGAACCCCACGTACCTGCACCACATCCCCGGCCCGGCTTCGGGGGTCGGCGCGCAGATGACCCGGGTGTGCAACGGCGCCGACCTGCCGAACGGCCAGCCCGGCACGGAGTACCTGCTGCGGGCCGCGGGTGACGAGGCCCACGAGGTCTGGGACGTGACCGACCCGGAGAACCCCGAGCTGCTCACCACCATCGACGCCGGCAGGGGCACGCACAAGAACTGGTGGGAGTGCGACACCGGCATCGCGTACCTCGTCTCGGCCGCGGATGGCTGGCGGACCGACCGCATGACGCAGATCTACGACCTCAGCGACCCGACCCAGCCGGTCCACATCCGTGACTTCGGACTGGTCGGCCAGGAGCCGGGGTCGACCGGCCCGGTGCCGACCGAGGTGCACGGCCCGATCCGGCGCGGCGACAAGGTGTACTTCGGCTACGGCACGGAGCGCAACGGCATCATGCAGATCGTCGACCGGGACAAGCTGCTCAACGGTCCGCCCGAGCCGACACCCGAGAACCTGTTCGCGCCGCAGATCTCCCGGCTCGAGCTGTGCCCGTTCTGCGGTGGGGCGCACACGACGCTGCCGATCCTGGACATCCCCGTCCGTAGCTTCGAGCACTACCCGACCGGCGCCAACCGCGACATCGCCGTCGTCGTCAACGAGTCGGGGGAGAACTACTGCGCAGCCCCGGACCCGGGCCCGGAGATGGTCTACATGGCCGACATCACCGACCCGGCCAAGCCGCAGATCATCTCGAACTACCACGTCGACGAGCGGGCGGGGCACTTCTGCGAACGTGGCGGACGCTTCGGCGCCCACTCGTCCAACGAGAACGTCCCGCCGATGTACGACAAGAAGCTGGTCTTCGTGTCCTGGTTCAACGCCGGGGTACGGGCGATCGACATCCGCAACCCGTTCTCGCCCCGCGAGGCGGGCTACTACATCCCCGCCACCACGGAGAACACCATCGAGAACTGCGGCACGCTCAACGGTGAGGAGCGCTGCGCGACCGCCATCCAGACGAACAACGTCGAGGTGGACGACCGCGGCTACATCTACATCGTCGACCGGGCCAACACGGGGATGCACATCCTCCAGCTCACCGGGTCGGCGAAGGACATCGCCTCGCCGTAGGTCCGTTCGGCCGCTCGCCGGTGGGGCGTACGTACCGGCAGTGCGGGCTCAGCCTTCCGCGGGTGAGCCGATCACCGTGCCGTACCGGAGGTCGGCGCGTGGGCCGTTGCTGAAGCCGGACCCGGCGCCGACGTCGTTCCCGAGCGGTGGTGGCGTCACCTGGACGAGCCCTGCGTCCGTGGTGCCGTCGTAGTCCTCCCCGGGAACGCCGACGAACGGACGGTCGCTGATGTCGTCCTGGTCGTCCGGGCGGCGCCGGAGGCTGAGTGTGCTGCCGAGCTGGTCACCGTCCTCGGGGGCGCCGCCGAGGGACGTGTTCTGGTTGATGCTGCGGGCGGTGCAGTCCTCGTTGGCCCGGATGTTGAACGCGATGACGGTGCCGGCGTTCGTCCTCGTGCTGCCACCGACCCGGAGGTCCTCGCCTGGTGCGCCGACCGCCGCGTCCACCGCGTCGTCGAAGCAGGTGAGGTTGTTCCCCATGACGGCCGCGGCGCCGAACCGGTCGCCGGCCTCCGCGTCGCCGGGAATGCCGGGCGCGTCCTGCGTGACCCCGTGCCCGGGCTCGACGGTGACGATGGTCTCCGGGAGGAACGTCTGGGCCAGGCCGGCGTTGCGCCTGGTGCCCAGGTCCTCACCCGGGACGCCCACGACCGCGAAGAAGCTGAGGGCGTTGACCGCCGCACCGAACCGGTCGCCGGCCTCGGCGTCACCGGCGACGCCGGGGCTGTCCTGCGACCACGAGAACGCGCCGTCGACCTCGACGTCGTCGTCGCTCGTCTGCAGGAGCGTCATCGACCCCGCCTCGGCCTGGGTGCCGATGGCCTCGTCCGGCTGGCCGACGAAGACGCCGAGCCGCGTGGCGGACAGCACGGCACCGAAGTGGTCGCCTGCTTCGGCGACCCCGGGGACGCCTGCCGAGTTCTGGGTCAGGGTCTCGATCGGTGGCCCCACGGTGGCCTCGCCGCCGGAGGCCGTCACCGCGTAGTGGGTGACCGATCCCGCGTTCGACACCCCGTCGACGTCGTCGAAGGGTGCACCCACCCACAGGTCGAACCCGGCGCCTGCCTCGTTGGGTGAGAGCGCTACCGCGGCGCCGAAACGGTCGCCGCTGGACGAGTCGTCGAGCGTGATCGCCCCCGTGCTCTCGAACCCCGTGTCCGCCGCCCCGAAGACGACGTACACGCGACCCGCGTCACCGCTCACCCCCGGTGCCCCGGTGACGATCTCGTCGCACCCGTCGTCCTCCAGGTCGCCCAGCGCGACGGACGCGCCGAACCGGTCGCCCGCAGCTCCCGCCCCGAGTCCGGCGATCGTCCGGGTCAGCACGCGGTCGTCCGCGCGCGTCAGGCGAAGGTCGACGCCGCCGGTGTCGTCCATCCGGTTGGGCACTCCCACGGCGAGATCCGCTTGGCCGTCACTGTCGATGTCGCCGACGATCGGGACCTCGACCTGGCACTCCAGCACCTGGGCGTTCGCCGACGTCGGCGCCACCACAGTCACCGTGGCGGTCGCCAGGGTCGTCGCCAGGACGAAGACTGGTACGCGCATCACGCGCTCCTCTCGCGGCGCCGCGCGCCGGCACCGACGAGCAGGGCACGGCGCGGCGCGGCAGGACGTTCGGCCCGGTCCGCGCCCCGAGCCGCGGCGGTGGCGGGAATCTACTCCGAGGACGTGGCCTCCGCGCACCGATCAGCAATCCCACCGCGGGCGCACCGATGCAGGTGACCTCGGGTGACGGGGCGACCCCGTCGCGGCACCGCCCCCGGGAGGGCGGTCGCACCGCCACGGGTCAGCCGTCGATGAACCACGGCGCACCGGCCTGGGCCGTCTTGTGGCACTGAAGCGGCGCCTCGACCCGGCGAGTCTGTTCCGGCTCAACCAGAACGTGCCACCCGTCGCGTAGACCGCGCCGGCGCACTCAATATAAGTGTTGACTTATATAAGAGCGATCCGCTACTCTCCGGTTCGTGCAGGCGTTCGATGTGCTCGGCGACCCGGTGCGCCGCAGGATCCTCGAGCTGCTCATTGACGGGGAGATGGCCTCCGGCGCGGTGTGTGCGTTGATCCAGGAGGAGTTCGGTATCTCCCAGCCGGCGGTGTCGCAGCACCTCAGGGTCCTGCGCGAGAGCGGCTTCGCGACCGTACGGCCGGAGGGAACCCGTCGGCTGTACGCGGTGAGCTCCGAGCCGCTGCGGGAGGTCGACGCCTGGCTCGACGCGTTCCGGCGCTTCTGGACGCCACCCCTAGACGCCCTGGCGACGGAGCTGGCCCGTGGCCGGCGCGACAGGCGGCTGCGTACGGACGACGAAGCCCCAGACGACGAAGCCCCAGACGACGAAGCCGTGGCCGACGAGGCCATGGGCGGCGCAGCGGACGAGGGAGGCGTTTCCCCGTGATCGAGGTGAGGCAGCAGGTCAACGCCGTGCGGCGTCAGGTCGGCGCCCGCACGCTGGAGGCCGGCGAGGCCCAGACCGTGACCATCAGCCAGACGTACGACGCCGGCATCGACGACGTGTGGGACGCCTGTACGAACCCCGAGCGCATCCCCCGCTGGTTCCTGCCGCTCTCGGGTGACCTGCGGCTCGGCGGCCGTTACCAGCTCGAAGGCAACGCGGGCGGCACGGTCGAGCGGTGCGACCCGCCGATGAGCTTCGCGGCTACCTGGGAGTACGGCGGCCAGACCACGTGGATCGAGGTCCGTCTCACCGCGGCACCGGGCGGCGGGACCCGATTCGAGCTCGAGCACCTCGCGTACCCCGACGAGCACTGGGCGGAGTTCGGCCCCGGCGCGGTCGGGATCGGCTGGGACCTCGCGCTCCTCCTGGGCCTGGGCGTCCACCTCGCGTCAGGCCAGGTCGTCGACCCGGAGGGCAGCGCCGCCTGGGTCGCGTCGGACGACGGCAAGCAGTTCGTGAGGCTCTGCAGCCAGGCCTGGTGCGAGGCCCACATCGCCGCCGGGGCCGACGCGGCCGACGCGGAGGCCAGGGCCGCACGGACGGCCGCTGCGTACACGGCCACGCCGGACGCGTCCTCCCCGTCCTGACAGCACGGGGGCACGGAGGCGGCATCGGTCAGCAAACCGACAATCGTGCATTCTTCCTGAGAAGCATTGACATACCGAACAGGCAATCTGTATACCGATTCAGGTGACCAGGTCGGGTGGAGCACCGGATCGCATCGTTTCGCGCCTGCGTGAGCGCATCCTGTCCCACGACCTGCCCCAGGGCACCCGGCTGTCCCAGGCCGACCTCGCCGCGCAGTTCGGCGTCAGCCGCATCCCGGTGCGGGACGCGCTCCGCCGGCTCGCGACAGAGGGCCTCGTGGACCTCCCGTCCCGCGGTAGTGCGCTCGTCGCGCCGCTGACGCTGCCCGACCTGCAGGAGCTGTACGAGCTCCGTGGCGCGATCGAACCCCTGGCCTGCCGGCTCGCGGTCCCGCACGTCGGGCGTGCGCAACGGCTCGTCATGGCCGGGTGCCTCGAGCGCATGGAGCACGTCGAGGAGAGCCCGGAGTGGCTGGACGCCCATGCCACCTTCCACATCCAGGTGTACGCGCAGTCGGGCCGCCCCCGCATGATCGCGCTCGTCGACAACCTGCGCCGGCAGACGGAGCGCTACCTGCGCGTCCACCTGTCGCACATCGAGGCAACCCGTCACCTGCAGCAGGAGCACCACGACATCGCGGCCGCCGTGGCCGACGGTGACCCCGGCGTGGTGGAGCGCCTGGTCAGGGACCATCTCGCAACGTCCCATGACTTCATCCTGGGCCACCTTCTCGAGCGCGAGGCCACGGGCTTCGCGCCCCGAGCGGAGCAGGACGCGCCGGCCTCGCACAACGCGAACGACGCGTACGACCCGCAGGACTCCCCAGCCCAGGACCAACCCGTCGTCTAGCAGCCCAGCATGCGCTGCCCGAGAGGTGAGCATGGCCGCGATCGCCAGTGACGAGCACGTCGTCGAACGAGGTCTGCTGGTCGGCGGGGAGGAGATCCCCGCCACCTCCGGACAGACGTTGGGCGTGCTCAACCCGGCGACGGGCCAGGAGATCGCCCGCGTGGCAGCCGCAGGGCCCGAGGACATCGACCGGGCGGCGAGCGTCGCGCGGGAGACGTTCGCCCAGGGCGTCTGGAGCGAGCTCCCGATCGCCGAGCGGGCGCGCGTGCTGCATCGGTTCGCCGACCGCATCGAGGAGCGCATCGACGAGCTGTACCGGCTGGAGACCCTGAACAACGGGCGCCCGATCACGGAGACGCGGGCGCAGATCTCACGCCTGCCCGAGTGGTACCGGTACAACGCCGCGCTGCTCGTGGCCGACCGGAGCTCCGTCGTGCCGATGCCGGGCCCCTACCACTCGTACACGCAGCGGTTCCCGATCGGCGTGGTCGCGATCCTGTCCTCGTTCAACCACCCGCTCATGATCGGCTCGAAGGCGTTGGCGCCGGCGCTCGCCACCGGCAACAGCGTCCTGCTCAAGCCGTCCGAGCAGACCCCGCTGACCAGCATCGTGCTCGGCGAGATCGCCGACGAGAGCGGCTTGCCCCCGGGCGTGCTCAACGTGGTGCAGGGCGAGGGGCCGGTTGCCGGTGCCGCGCTGGCCGGGCACCCGGACGTCGGGAAGGTCACCTTCACCGGCGGCACCGAGCCCGGGCGGGCAGTCGCGCGGCTGGCGGCTGAGCGGATGGCGAAGGTGACGCTCGAGCTCG
Source organism: Actinomycetes bacterium (assembly GCA_050743265.1). Taxonomy (GTDB): domain Bacteria; phylum Actinomycetota; class Actinomycetes; order JBOGEN01; family JBOGEN01; genus JBOGEN01. The sequence continues at coordinate 57,152 of JBOGEN010000069.1, read as the reverse complement.
GCGGCAAGACGCCCGTGCTCGTCTTCGCGGACTCCCCGGTGGAGGAGACGGCGAGGGGAGCCGCGTTCGGCGCCTTCGTGGGTGCCGGCCAGACGTGCATCGCCGGGACACGGCTCCTCGTCCAGCGCGAGATCCACGACGACCTGGTCGCCGCGCTCGTGGCCCAGAGCAAGGCCATCCGCATCGGCGACCCCGCGCGGCCCGACACCCAGCTCGGCCCTGTGATCTCGGCGACCGCCCGGCGGCGGGTCCTCGACTACGTCCAATCGGCGCGGGACGAGGGGGCGACCGTCGCCACGGGCGGCAGCGCCGTGCAGGTGCCCGGGTGCGAGGGCGGGTTCTTCGTGGAGCCGACGGTGCTCACCCACGTGCGCAACGACATGCGCGTCGCCCGCGAGGAGATCTTCGGGCCGGTCGTCGCGGTCATTCCGTTCGAGGACGAGGACGACGCCGTGGCCCAGGCCAACGCCTCGGCGTACGGCCTCGGGTCCGCGATCTGGACGCGGGACGTCGCCCGGGCGCACCGCGTCGCCGGCCGGCTGAGCCATGGCATCGTCTGGGTCAACGACCACCACCGGCTGGACCCGGCCTCGCCCTGGGGCGGCGTACGAGACAGCGGCGTGGGACGGGAGAGCGGCTGGGAGTCCTTCCACGACTTCACGCACGTGCGGTCGGTCACCGTCCGCACCGCTCCCACCGGCGTCGACTGGTACGGCGACGTCCCGGCGGAGAGGCTCAACTGATGGTCGACGGGCTCGAGGTTCGGCTGGACGACGGGGTCGTCGACGTCCTCCTCGACCGCGGCGAGGGCAACCTGCTCACCGTCGAGATGTGCACGGCGCTCAGCGACTGCCTGCGGCACCCGAGCCCGGACGCCCACGTCATTCGGCTCCGGGCACGCGGCCCCAGCTTCTGCCTCGGACGTGAGCGGACCGCGAACGACGTGGCGGCCCTGCGGTCGGAGACCGGAGCCCTGATCGACCTCAACCGCGCGATCGGCGAGACCCGGCTCGTCACGGTCGCCGAGGTCGGCGGCGACGCGGCCGGGTTCGGTGTAGGCCTCGCGGCGCTCTGCGACGTGTCGATCGCGGCACCGTCCGCGGGGTTCCGGTTCCCCGAGGTGGACATCGACCTCGCGCCCGTCGTCGTCCTGGCGTGGCTGCCGAGCCTCGTGGGACGCAAGCAGGCCTTCCACCTCACGGCGACGGGGCGCCGGGTGGACGCGAGACGGGCGGCGGAGCTCGGCCTGCTGACGGAGGTGGCCGAGAGCGACGACACGCTCGAGAAGACCGTCGACGCGACGGTCTCGGAGCTGCGTGCGCGCTCTCCCCGCGTCCACGCAGAGATCGGCGCCTTCCTCCGTACGCGCGCAGGCCTCACGGAGGCCCAGGCGTACGACCTGGCGCTGGACAAGCTCGTCCTCGGGTCGATGGCCCGACGACGCGAAACGGGGACGACGGACTCGGGGCGTGAGAAGGAGACAGGTCACGGCGAAGCCCCGCGGTGACGAAGACCGGTCTGGCCGGGCCGCAGCCCTTGCCGGATCGCCGAGCAGAGGAGCGGGCAGTGGCAGAGACACGTCAGGCCAAGCAGGCCTCCCCCGGCTTTCGCTGGCGGGACGACTTCCGGATGAACACGATGGACATCGTGGTCGCGGTGCTGCTGGGCATCATCGAGGCCGCGATCGAGATCCTGGGCGCGCTGGGCTTCCTCGAGCGCACGGTCTGGGCGACGGGTGCCGTCGGCTTCGTCATCTACGCCGTCTACAACGGCACGACCTGGATCCTCTTCTTCGCGGGGGCGTACCTGCGCAAGCGCGCGAGCGTGCTGCTCCTGGCGATCGTCGTCACCCACGTCGTGCGCTGGTTCATGGGTGACCCGGACGGGCCGCTGCTGCTCTGGTACGCGCTCTTCCCGGGCATCCTCACGGCGCTGGCCTTCCTCGCCATGCGCTGGCGCGGCCGCAACCTGCTGTTCGGCGTGACCGGCGCGGTGGCGGCAGGCACCAACCAGGTCGCGCTGTTCGTCGTCGTCGGGTTCGGCCTGGCGGGGGGTGCGTCCTGGGGTCTGCTCTCGATCCTCGTGGGTGCGATCGGCGGCGTCATCTGGGGCATCGTCGGTCGGTACCTGGGGATCGGCCTGGAGCGCGCCGGTGTGCCGTCGGTGGACACGCCGCCGGCGAGAGGTGGCGCGGTCGTCCACGCGTAACCGACCGCGCCCGGTCCTGGTCGGGCGGCGTCGGGGTGCACACCCCCTGCGATACCCCCGTCGGCACCCCGCGTCGTCCGGCCAGGACCACCCACCCCCGAGGAGCAGCCCCATGGCCGACCCGATGATCGTCGTCGAGGACTACAGCTTCTGGTTCAAGGGCACCGGAGGCGGCGAGTCACTCGCCCTGAGCGACCTCTCGTTCGAGGTCGAGCCAGGGGACTTCATGCTCGTCCTCGGCAAGAGCGGCTCGGGCAAGTCGACGCTGGCGCTGAACCTCGTGGGCATCTACCCGGACTACTTCGGCGGGCGCAACGAGGGCCGCGTCCTCGTCAACCACGCCACCAAGGGGCTCGTCAACCGCCGGGAGCTCGACCGGGGCGAGCGCTTCGCCACGGTCAACATGCTGTTCCAGAACCCCGAGGAGCAGATCGTCACGCTGACGATCGAGGAAGAGATCGGGTTCGCCCTCGAGAACTACCTGTTCTCCCCGGACGAGATCCACCGGCGCATCGACTCCGCCCTCGACCTCGTCGGCCTCGCCGGGTTCCGTGACCGGTCGACCGTCAAGCTGTCCGGCGGGGAGAAGCAGCGGGTGGCCCTGGCGGCCATGCTCGCGCTGCAGCCGAGGGTCCTGATCCTCGACGAGCCCACGTCGAACCTCGACCCGGTCGGGACGCAGGAGGTGCTCGACGCGGTCAACCGCGTGCGCGAGCTCACCGGCGTGACCGTGCTGATCGTGGAGCACGAGGTCGACACCGTCTACGACCAGGTGAACAAGATCCTCCTGGTGGACGGGCAGACCGTGCACGGGCCGGAGTCGCCGCGCGACTTCATGACCAAGCACGGGCTGGACGTCCGGGACCAGATGGGCCTGTGGATCCCCCAGGCCGCCGAGGTGGCGCTCGAGCTCCGCCGCGACGGGCTCGAGCTCCCGCAGACCCCGATCAACGGGGCCGAGCTCGTCGACGCGGTCTCGGCACTCGGCCTGCCCGAGCCGGCAGCGCTCGAGCAAGAGCCGCTGGACGCCCCCCTCACGGCACCCGCCGAGCCGCCCCAGCGTGAAGCCGTGATCGCGGTGCGGGACCTGAACTTCTCCTACCCGTCCCGTGCCGACGTGCTGCGTGAGGTCAGCATGGAGGTACGCCGGGGAGAGATGCTCGCCATCGTCGGCCAGAACGGCTCGGGCAAGTCCACGCTTGCCAAGTGCTTCAACGGCATCCACAAGCCGACGTCCGGCGAGGTGCTCGTCGACGGGATCCCCACGACGAAGTACCGCTTCGCCGAGCTCGTCAAGCGCGTGGCGTTCATCTTCCAGGTGCCGGAGAAGCAGTTCATCCGCAACACGGTGTACGACGAGGTCGCCCACGGGCTCAAGGCGTTCACGCTGCCGGCGGACGAGGGCGAGCGCCGGGTGGAGGCGTTCCTGCGCAGCGTCCGGCTGTGGGACCGGCGCGACGCCAGCCCGTACGTGCTCAGCCAGGGGCAGAAGCGCCGCCTGTCGGTCGCCTGCATGGTCATCGGCGAGCCCGAGGTGGTCGTCCTGGACGAGCCGACGTTCGGCCAGGACTACCAACAGGCGCAGCGCCTCATGGAGCTGCTGCGCAACCTCGCGGACGCCGGCGCGGCGGTCGCGTTCATCACGCACGACATGCGGCTCGTCGCCGAGCACGCCGACCGGTGCGTGGTCATGACCGAGGGCCGGACGATCTTCGACGGCGGCCCGCAGGAGCTGTTCGACGAGACGGACGTCCTGCGGCGGGCCAAGCTGCGTCCGCCCCCCGTGTTCGAGTTCTCCCGCCAGCTGCTGGGAGAGCCTCTGCGTGACACCGCCGAGGTGCGCGACCGGATCAAGGAGGGCATCCGTGCAGGATCTCGATCTGGCCTATAAGGACGCCGCCTCCCCGTTCCACCGGATGTCGCCGTTCTCCAAGACGCTCTACATCCTGGGCGCGTCCTTCGTCGCGATCTTCAACACCAACCTGTGGGTCGGGCTTGGCCTGTTCGCCTTCACGTTCTTCTGTGCGGCGTTCCTCACCGGCGTGTCCCTGCGGGTCTACTGGACGTTCGGCAAGACGATCCTGCCGTTCGTCCTCATCCTCATGGTGGTGTTCCCGTTCTTCTACGGCGGACAGGCGACCGCAGGATCGAACGAGGTCGCCGTCCAGACCCCGCTCGGGGACCTCACCTGGGCCGCGATCGGATTCGGCGTGCTGCTCGCGCTCCGGTTCCTCGCGATCGCGTTGTCGGGCCTCTCCTTCGCGTTCACGACGCACCCCACCGACATGGTGCAGAACTTCGCGGGCCGCGGCTTCGACTACCGGCTCGTGCACGCGCCGGTGCTGGGGCTCGTGCTGTTCCCGACGTTCCTGCAGCTCGGCAAGGACATCTCGGTGACCCAGCGCATCCGCGACCTGGGGCAGGACATGAACCCGGTCCAGCGCAAGTGGCACCGCATGAAGCACCTCGCGTTCGCCATGCTCGTGCTCGGCCTGCGCAACGGCCAGACCCAGGCCATGGCACTCGACATCCGGGGGTACGGGGCCCACAAGACCCGTACGTACATGCGCCCCGTGCCGGACAGCACCGCGGGCAAGGTCTTCGGGTGGGTGTTCTTCGCGCTCTCCGTGGTCTACCTCGTCTGGCAGTTCAACCCGGCGACGATGCAGTGGAACATGAGCTGATGCCGGAGGTCGGCGACCGCGCCCCTGACTTCACGCTGCGACGGACCTTCGACGAGTCGGTCGACCTGGCCGAGCTGCGTGCCCGGGGACCTGTGTTCGTCTGCTTCTACGTCTTCGACTTCGGCGGGTATTGAAGCACCGAGCTGTCCCAGTTGGGGCAGTCGGCGGCGGAGATCCGCTCACTCGGGGGTGAGGTCGTCGCGATCGCGGTGACCGCGATCTTCTCCCAGCAGCGGTTCGCCAAGGAGCTCGGAGTCGACTTCCCGCTGCTCTCGGACTGGAACCGCGAGGTGTGCCAGGCGTACGGCGTGCAGTACGACGTGTGGAAGGGCCACCAGGGTCTGGCCAAGCGCTCCGTGTTCCTCGTCGACGAGGACGGGGTCGTCCGCTACCGGTGGGTGACGGACAACGCGGAGCAGGTGCCCGACCTCGGCGAGGCAGTGGACGTGCTCCGGCGGCTACACGGGCACGGGAAGGACGATCGGCATGAGTGACCCCCGCGTACGGGTCGTGTCCGCCGGCGAGCGCTCGGGCGACACCCCCCAGACCCCCGGCCTGCGACGTGAGGTCGCCTTCGACTCCCGTAACCCGGACGCCCGGGTGCTCAGCGGCTTCCTGTCCGTGGTGGAGCCGGGCGCGGCGACCGGGGCCCACCATCACGGGGACCAGGAGACGATCCTGTACGTGCTCGAGGGCCGCGCCCGGTTCCGGTGGGGCCCCCGTCTCGAGCAGGTCACCGAGGCGGACGTGGGCGACTTCGTGTTCATCCCCGCCGAGATCATCCATCAGGAGATCAACGCGTCCGCGTCCGAGCCCACGTCCTGGGTGGTCGTCCGGTCCGACCCGGACCCGATCGTCGTGAACCTGCCCGAGCTCGACGAGGTGGCCGAGCGTCCCGCCCGCACGGCAGCGCCCGCGGAGTAGCCGGTCAGGCGTCCACGAGGGCGGCGGCGCGCGTGGGGCCGCCGTGCGCCCCGACGGTCTTGAGCGGTAGCCCGACGAACGTGAAGCGCGTGTTCACCACCTGGTCGAGGTGGGCCAGGTTCTCGTAGTGGGTCTTGTGGTGGACGCGGCACATCATGTGGCAGGGGTAGGTCTTGCTGATCGGGTTGTCGGGTGTGGGGCTGTCGACGCCGAAGGTCTTGATGCCCTTGTCGACGATCCACTGGCTGCCGGACTCCCCGAGCCCGGCGAAGTCGGTGAGGTACGCGGCCGTGCCGTGGTGGCGGTCGTACGTCGCGGTGTAGAACAGCACGATGTCGCCGGGGCGTACGTCCTGCCCGGACTTGGCGACCGCCGCGTCCAGGTGCTCACCGGTGATGTCCGTCCGCGGCGGGTGCTCGGAGACGTCGAGGCACACCGCCGGGCCATAGAACAGGTCGAGCGACATCTGGTCGATCGTCTGGGCGTCCGGGCTCGGGTCCAGATGGCTGAACGAGTCGACGTGCGTGGGGCCGTTGTCGTTGAGCATGATCCCCTTGGTCTGGAACGAGAACTCGCTCTCGAACCGTGGCGCCGTCTCGTCGTGGCTCGCGTGGTCGAAGACGACCGTCTTGAGGTGCCCGGGGTAAACCTGCATCCCCTGGTAGATGTCCTGCGACAGGTCGATGAGCCTGCTCAATTCGTCGCCTCCTGGTCAGTGCATGACGGTGCCGGCCGACACGTTGAGGTCCTCCCCGGTCACGGAGCCCGCCTGGTCGGACGCGAGGTAGAGGACCGCGTCCGCCACGTCGGAGGCCGCCACCAGCCGACGCAGCGGGGACGAGGACGTGAACTGCTCCCGAGCCTCCTCCGGGCTGATGCCCTGCGCCTCGGCCTGCCGGCCGATCACCCACTCGATGCGCTCGCCCTCCACCGGGCCGGGGGAGACGAGGTTCACCCGTACGCCGTACGGGCCGGTCTCGTGGGCGAGCGTGCGGACGAGCCCGATCAGCGCGGTCTTGCTCGTCGCGTACGGCGAGCGGTTCATGAGCGGGCGCTTGCCGGTCATCGACCCGATCACCACGACGCTCCCGGACCGGCGGCCCAGCATGGCCGGGAGGATCGCCCGGCAGCACAGGAACGTGCCCGTGACGTTGACCGCCAGGGTGGACTCCCACTCGGCGGGGTCGACCTCCCACAGCGGTGCGGAAGGCCCACCCACCCCGCTGTTGCACACGAGCACGTCCGCGGCGCCGTACGTCTCCTCGACGCGCTCGGCCAGCGTGGCGACGTCGCTCTGCCGGGTGATGTCGGTCGGCACGACGAGCGCCGTGCCGCCGTCGGCCTCGATCCGGGCACGCGTCTGGACGAGGGCGTCGGGGGAGCGGGAGGCGAGCACCACGTGGGCGCCGGCCCGGCCCAGCACGAGGGCCACCTGCTGGCCGATCCCGCGCCCAGCCCCGGTGACCACTGCTGTCCTGCCCTCGAGCCGCACGATGGCAGAACCCTAGGGCCGGACCGGTCCTCGCTGGACAGCGGGGGTGCGCTCACCGGCCGGGTCCGTCCAGGCCGAAGTCGAGCGACGCGTGCCCGGCCTCCCACGTCCCGGCGACCTGCGAGCGGTCGCCCATCTCGCGCGTGCGCTCGAGCAGGCGGTGTCCGAGCGCGCGCTGGCGGGGCTCCCACGCGCCCAGCGCGGTGGGCACGTCCCCGTCGCTCTTCTCGAGGGACTCGGCAAGAGCCCAGCCGTCGGCGGCAGCCTTCGCCGTCGCGGCGGCGGCGTGCGGGCGTACCGCGAACGCCGCGTCACCGATGAGGCAGACCCGCCCGACGGCCATGCGCGGGACCGCGATGTCCACGATCACCTGGATGAAGGGCTCCTCGGCCTTCGCGACGACCTCCGCGATCGGGCGGGGGAACTCCCGCGCGGCGGCGGTGCGCAGCTCGTCGACGGCCTCGCCCCGGACGAGGCCGGGCGGGACCGACGACTCCCGGCGCTGCCCGCGTGTGTCGGTGAGCAGGTTGTCGAGCTCCTGGCCCGTCCGGACGTTGCGGTACCAGACGACGTTGACGAGCCGGCGTCCCGGCTCGCGCGAGCCGTTGTAGTGCGGGATGGGGTAGACGAGGATGTGGCTGTGGGGTGCGACGGCGTACGTGATCGCGTCGTGCAGCGCCTCGGTGGTCGCGCGGGACAGGGCACGCTCCTCGAGGACCCCGCGCCACCCGACGTAGCCGGCGTACCGGGGCCGGACGTCCGGGTGCAGGCGCCGCCTCGACGGCGAGGACACACCGTCGGCACACACCAGGAGGTCGCACGTCCCGACGCTGCCGTCGGCGAGCCGGTACGTGACCTCCTCGCCCTGCTGCGCGAACTCCACGACCTCGTGCCCCAGGTGGTACCGGTCCGGGTCGAGTCGCGCCAGGAGAGCCCGGTAGAGGGTGCCGTACGCGGTGAAGTGGTAGTTCCGCTCGCCCTCGTACACCACGTGCCCGTCGCGGTCGAGGTAGCGCAGGTAGCGGGCGGACGTGCTCACGGCCTCGAGGTCGAGGCGGCCTCTCGGGGCGCCGTGCTCTGTCGGGTCGCCGTCTTCCGTCGGCCCGTCGTCTTCGGCGAGGTAGCGCACCGTCATGTCGTGCAGGACGATCCCGACCCCGCGCCCCTCGGGCGCCGACGGCGAGCGCTCGTGGACGACGACGTCGCACCCGAGGTCACGGAGGACGAGGGCGGCCGTGAGTCCGCCGATGGACCCGCCGACCACAGCGACGCGGGGCCACCGCGCTGCGCTGCTCGGGTCGTGGGCGGTCAGATCTCCCCCGCCGGGGAGCCCGGGTACCGGTGCAGGGCGGAGGCCCCGCGGAAGCTCGCGAACACCACGCAGCCCTCGGGGTACTCGAAGGGACCGTGCGCCTCCTCACCGCTCGCCCAGACGTAGTCGCCGGGCCGCATCGGCTCGCCCTCGGCGATCTGGAGCCCCTCCACGACGAGCACCGAGTGGCTGCTGTCGTGGTTGTGCCGCGGCTCGGTGTAGCCGGGCGGGAACTTGATGAACATGTCGGTGTGCTCGGTCTCCACGTCCTGGTAGAGCACCTTCACCTGGACGCCGTGGCCCAGGCTGAGGACGTCGCTGTCGTCCTGCCAGTCGAGGTCCCAGCGGTGTGCGGTGTGGAAGGCCTTGCCCATGTCGTCCTCCGCTCGTCTCGTTGCGTCATTCCAGGTCCAGGAGTACCGCCCGCGCGTCGGGGCGGTCCCACCAGACGTCAAGACCGAGGTCGTCCGCGATCACGCCCGCGGCGTTGTAGCCGGGATGACCGGTGAAGCTGCCGCCCGGGTGCTGCGTCGCGCCGCACAGGTAGAGCCCGTCGACCGGCGTGCGGTAGCCGGACACGGACGGGTGCGGGCGGCCTGCCCCCCAGTTGTCCGGGTGGTAGCTGCCGTGGTGGCGGTCGCCTCGCGGCATCGAGGGCAGCATCCGTTGCGTGTCGGTCGGCGAGTGGGAGACGGCTGCCTGGGCCGTCCCCGCGACGCCGGGGGCGTACCGCGCGAACGTGGCCACCGCCGCGTCGGCCTGGCGTCGGCTGGCCGCGTCGTCCCAGATGCGGTCGGCGCCGTCCGGTGCGTACGAGGCGACGAACTGCCAGCCGAAGGCGGTGTGCCGGCCGGGCGGTGCCTGCGTCGGGTCGTTCGCCGTGGGGATGCTCGCGTGCAGGGCGACCGTGTCGCTCAGCCGCCTGTCCCTGATGGCGAGCTGGTCGGCCAGCAGGTCGTCGACGGACTCGTACCCGAGGGCGAGGTTGAGGGCGTACGGCATCTCGGGGTGGCGCCCCTCGGCGGCGAACCGGGGACGCCGGTCGAGGGCGAGGTGGACGCCGAAGAGGCCCTCCTCGAGCCAGCGGTAGTCACGCATCGCCCGGACGAGGGACCCGTCGAGGTGGTGGCGGCCGACGAGGTCGAGCAGGGTCTGCGGTGCGGGAACCCCGCTGGCGACGAAGCGCATGGCCCGGACGCGGCGACCCTGCGCCGTGGTCACGCCGACCGCGCGTCCGTTCTCCACGTCGATGGACGCGACCGGCGAGCGGACGGCGGCCTGTCCACCCGCCGCGGACAGCGACGCGGTGATGGCGCGCACCATCTCCGCGCTGCCGCCGACGACCATGCGGCCCTCGTGCGAGTTGGGCAGGGCCATCACGGTGCAGTAGCCGGTTCCGGGGACGTCGATGACCGGCAGGTATCCCCGGACGGCCACGTTGAACGCGACGAGCGCGCGCAGCGGCTCGCTGCTGAAGCCGTCGGTGACCAGCTCGAGCGCCGAGCGGCCGGCGAGGTCGAGGAAGCGACGGCCCAGGGCGCTGCGTCCGAGCAGGTGCTCCTCCTCCTCGCGTGGCAGGGGTGGCGTGCACCGCAAGGGCGCGATGATGCGCTGGGTCAGCTCGCGGTAGTCGGCGTGCGCCTTGGCGTACGCCTCGGCGTCCGCGCTGGAGAGCCGCGCGATCGCCTCCAGGCTCCGCGGCAGGTCGCGGTACGTGAGCAGCGCGTCGGTCCCGTCCGCGAACGGGATCGCGTTCTGGACGTCCGGCCGGAGCGTACGGACGCCGGTGGCGCCGAGGCCGAGGTCGTGCCAGACCGGGTCCTCCGGCGTCCACCGGACGAAGAACGCGTGCAGGTTGTGCCGGTACGCGGGCAGCGTGACCTCCGCCGTCGTGACCCCGCCGCCGAGCCGGTCCCCCTGCTCGAGGACCAGCACCGAGAGCCCGCATCGGGCGAGGTAGGCCGCCGCCACGAGCGCGTTGTGCCCGCCGCCGACGAAGACGCCGTCCACCTCGTCCGGCAGGCGGGGAGGGTCGGGAGCCTCCGCTCGGCTGCTCACCACACCAGCGCCCCTCGCCCGACCAGCAGGCCGTCGCGCAGCCCCTCGTGCAGCCCGGCGATCCCGTCGGGGCCGACCACCTCGCCGACCACCGGGGTCACCCGCCCGGACGCCACCAGCCGGGCCGCGGTGGTGACCTCCGCGACCGAGGCGTACCGCGACCCCACCAGCGACGCCTCGCGGAAGACGAGCTCACGGGGCTCGACGGCGAGCGCCTGCCCGGGGAAGGTCGTGAGGACGACGAGCCGCCCGCCCGTGCCCAGCGCCGCGGCCGACCACGGGAGGCTGTCGTCCGAGCCGAGCAGGTCGACGACGACGTGAGGCGGACCGTCCGGCCAGAGCGCCGCGGGATCGACGGCGTCGAAGCGCGTCGAGTCCCGGGCGACTGCGCCGAGGCGTTCGACGGCCGCCAGCTTCTCGTCCCCGACGTCCAGCCCGACGACGCGGGCCCCGTGGAGCAGCGCCACCTGCACCAGGTGGACACCGACGCCGCCGCCGGCCCCGATGACGACGACGCGGTCCCCGGCAGTGACACGGGCACGCTGCTCGCACACGTGGACGGGCGTGGCCACCGCGTCCGGCACCACGGTCGCGGCGACGGGGTCGAGCCCGTCCGGGACAGGCACGGCGTTGCGGGCGGGGAGGACTGCGCTCGGCGCGTACCCGCCGTCGCTGTGCACGCCGACGAACCCGTCGAGTGCGGCACAGCGCGACTGCCGCCCGTCCGCGCACTCGTGGCACCGACCGCAGAACCGGTAGAAGTACGCGACGACGCGCTCGCCGATCCGGGTCGGGTCCACTCCGGGCCCGACGCGTGCGACCCGGCCGACCAGCTCGTGTCCTGGAACACGGGGCAGCCTCGCCCGGCCGTCCGCGAGGTCCCCGGCGATGCAGTTGAGCACCGTGCGTCCGACGCCGCAGGCCTCGACGTCGACGCGCAGCTCACCCGGACCCGGTTCCGCGCGCGGCCACTCCTCGCGGACGAGCGGGCCGCCCCACGCGTGGACGCGGAACCCCGAGAGGGTCGAAGCGGCGTCCGCCGGCTGGGTCTCCTCAGCACCCTCCTGGTGCGCCACCCGGGCGTTCCCAGAATGCTGCATGATGCACGATGTGTACCGGTTTGGCCCCTGCCCGGTCAACCGCCGGGCGGGCTGCCTGCCATCTGCTCGAGCACCGCCATCACCGCGGCCGCGTCCTGGGAGTGCCGGCCCTGGGCCATCGCCGCGGCGTACAGCTGCGCCGTCGCGGCCAGCAGCGGGACGGGGCTGTCGTGCGCCGCGGCGAGGGACGAGATCAGCCCGAGGTCCTTCTTGAACATCTCGACGCTCGCGGTCGCCGGCTCGTACGCGCCCGCGAGCATGAGCGGACCGCGCACCTCGAGCATGCGCGACGTCCCCGCGCCGTCGGTGAGCACGTCGAGCAGGGTCTGCGGGTCCACCCCGGCCCGTTGCCCGAGCAGGAGCGCCTCGGCCGCGGCGGTGTTGTGCACGGCGACGAGCAGGTTGGCGACGAGCTTGACCGTCATCCCCATGCCGAAGTCGCCGACGTAGTGGCATGACCGCGCGAAGCCGGCGAACACGGGCGCGCACGCGTCGACGGCGTTCCGGTCGCCGCTCGCGTACACGCTGAGGTCGCGCGTCACCGCCTGCGCGCCGGTACCGCTGATCGGCGTGTCGAGCACCGTGAAGCCGCGGGCTCCCAGGCGTCGGGCTGCGGACTCCTTCGTCGCCACCGGCAGCGTCCCGGCCTCGGCGAGCACGCGGCCGTGCCCGTCGACCTCTTCGAGTCCGGTGACGACGTCGTCCAGGGCCGCGGCGGACGGCAGGGAGGTGATGACGACGGACGCGCGACGACCCAGGTCCGCGAGTGACGGCACCGCCTCGACTCCGTGCTCTTCCAGCGGGCCGTACCGCGCGGCATCCACGTCGTGGCCGAGGACGTCGAAGCCGGCCGCGGTCAGGTTCGTCGCGAAGGCCGACCCCATGATGCCGAGGCCGACGACGCCAACCGTCTGTCCCATCGCTGCTCCTCACTCCGGGGGGTCGACTCGACCCAGGGTCGCGATCGAGGCTCAGGGGTCGAGCTTGAGAGGCGGGGTCGAGTCTGAGAGTCGGGGTCGAGATCGAGGCTCAGGGGTCGAGCTTGAGGAGCCGCGCCGCGGTGTCGCCGCGGATGAGCGCGCGCTGGTCGGCCGAGAGACCGGGCACCTTCTCGATCTGACGCAGCGGCTCGTAGTAGCCCATGTCGTACGGGTAGTCCGTGCCGAGCAGGACGCGGTCTGCGCCCATCTGCTGGACGAGGAAGCCCAGGTGCGCCTCGTCGAACACGAGGCAGTCGACGTACGTCTGGCGGAGGTAGCTGCTCGGGGGACGCGTGATGTGGTGACCCCCCTCGGGCCGGCTCTCGTACGCGTGGTCCATGCGCGAGGCGTAGAACGGCAGGTAGCCGCCCCCGTGCACGACGCACACGGTCAGGTCGGGAAACTGCTCGAGGACGCCTCCGTGGATCATCCGCGTCATCGCGAGCGTCGAGTCGAGCGGGTTGCCGACCACGTTGCTCAGGTAGTACTCGGTGAGGCGCTCCCCGTGGGTGAAGCCGTGCGGGTGCAGCATGACGAGCACGCCGAGCTCGGCCGCCGCCGCGAAGAACGGGCGGAACCTCCGGTCGTCCAGGTCGATCCCGTTGACGTTCGTGCAGATCTCGACGCCGCGGAAGCCCAGGTGCCCGACGGCGTACCGCAGCTCCTCGACGGCGCCCTCGACGTCCTGCAGGGGGACGGTGGCCAGCCCCACGAAGCGGTCCGGGTAGCCGGCCACGAGCTCGGCGAGATGGTCGTTCTGCATCCGGGCCAGACGTCGCCCGAGCGTCGGGTCGACCCAGTAGTAGTACTGCGGCGGCGCGACCGACAGCGCCTGCACCTCGATGCCCGCACGCGCCATGTCGGCGAGCCGGACCTCGGGGTCGGTGAGCTTGGGCAGCAGGTCGGCGAAGTGGCGCGCGTTGTAGGCGTTCGACTCCTGGCCGCCGTAGTACGAGAACGGCTCCAGGCGGCGCGGGTCGAGGCCCTCGACGAGCGCCTGGCAGGCGGGGGTCCCCACATGGGAGTGGATGTCGATCACGGAACCGGGCACGTCGGGCACGTCCCTCCTGGTCGCACGTTCTCGTTCGTTGTCATCTCAACCACCGATCACGTAAATTACACAATGTGTCATTGACCGAGTCAGGTGGCCCGTCCGGCGCCGCGGGGAGCCCGACCGCGCTCCTCGGTCTCGTCGGGGCTCCGCGGACGCGCACCGCGCACCAGTTCGTCCACGACACGCTACGGCGGCTCATTCTCAGCGGTGACCTGGCCGGTGGCGCCCGCCTCGTCCAGGCAGACGTCGCGAAGCAGCTCGGCGTCAGCACGACGCCCCTCCGGGAGGCACTGCGCGACCTCGCGACCGAGGGGCTGATCCGTCTCGACCCCCACCGGGGCGCGATCGTGCGCGAGCTCAAGGAGGACGAGGTCCGCGAGATCTACCAGCTCCGGCGGGTGCTCGAGCCCCTGTCGATCCGGCACGCCGTCGAGCGCATGAGCGACGAGGCGCTGGACGAGGCGGAGGACCTGGCCCGCCGGATGGAGTCGCAGGACGACCCGGGGCAGTGGGTGGACCTCAACCGCCGGTTCCACGCGCTGTTCGCCGATGCGTCCGGCCTGCCGCGGCTTCAGGCGATCCTCGAGAGCCTGCGTGACAGTGCGGCCATCTACGTGGGGTTCTCGATCAAGCTCCGACCCGAGCGGATGAGCGACGGCAACGAGGACCACCGCCAGCTTCTCGCCGCGTTCCGCCGGCGTGACGGTGACGCGGCTGCCGAGGTCGAGCTGCACCACCTGGACGCCACGGTCGGGGCCCTCGAGACGGCGGAGTAGCCCGTCCTCCGGTGGCTACTGTCCGTCGACGAGCCTTGACGACCCGGGGTGAATCCTACATTCTGCAACGTACATCTAGGACATATCCGGCGAATGGGAAGCCCGCCGCGTGAGAGCAGCCGTCATGGAGGCACCAGGGGTCGTCGCGGTCCGTGACGTGCCCGAGCCGGCTGCTGACGACCGTGCGGTGGTCGGGGTGCACCGGGCGGGCATCTGCGGAACCGACGTCAAGATCCTCCACGGCGGCATCCCCACGCAGCTGCCACGGGTCCTCGGGCACGAGCTCGTCGGGACGGTGGTGCGTGCCGGTCCCTCGGGGTCCCCGCCCGAAGGCTCCCGTGTGCTCGTCGACCCGTCCCGGGCGTGCGGCACATGCCGGCTGTGCCTGGCCGACCGCGGGCACCTCTGTACGAAGGGCTCCCTGCTCGGCCGGGACGTCGACGGCGGCTTCGCCGAGTACGTCGCCGTCGAGGAGCGCCAGCTCCACGTGCTGCCGGACGCGGTGGCCCGAGAGGAGGCGCCGGTACTCCAGGTGCTGGGCACGTGCGTCCACGCGCAGACGCTCGTCGACGTCTTCCCGGGTCAGACCGCGGTGGTGGTGGGGCTCGGGGTCAGCGGTCTGCTGCACGCCCAGCTGCTCGGCGCGCGCGGCGTGACGGTCGTCGGCGTCGGCCGGACGCCGGCCAAGCTCGAGCTCGCCCGCACGCTGGGCATCGACGCGGCCGTGACCCCGGACGAGGCGGGTGCGTGTGTCGACGACCTCACGCAGGGGGCGGGCGCGGACCTCGTCGTGGAGTCGGTCGGCTCCCTCGCGGCCCTGCGGCAGGGCATCTCCCTGGCCGGTGTCGGGGCCACGGTCCTGGCCTACGGGACCATCACGGAGCGCTCGGGCGAATTCCCGTACTACGAGTTGTACTACAAGGAGCTCGACATCCGTGCCTCGAGAGCCGCACGCCCCCGCGACTACGCCCGTGCCATCGCGCTCACGGCCCGGGGCGTCGTGCGGCTCGCCCCGCTCGTCACGTCCGTCTACAGCCTCGGCGACGCGGCTGCCGCGCTCGAGGCGTGCGGAGGCGCACGCGGCGAGCTCAAGATCATGATCGACATCGACTGAGCCCCTCTCTGGAGACGAACCGATGCGTGCCGTCGACCTGCTGCCGCGCCCGGACCTCCCGGGCCGTGACGACGCGGGCTGCAGCGCGCCGGTGAGGTCGGTGAGGTGGGCGAGGCCGGTGACCTCCGCGAGGTTCATGAGAGGCCGAGGCGGAGGGGGTCGGCCGTGAGTCCCGACTCCGTCGTGACCCAGATCCTGAACGGGTTGAGCTTCGGGGGTCTGCTGTTCCTCCTGTCCGCCGGGTTCACGCTCGTCTTCGGGCTCATGCGCATCGTGAACCTCGGTCACGGGGCCTTCTACCTCGTGGGCGGGTACGTCGGCTCCACCGTCCTGGTGACGACCGGGAGCTTCTGGCTGGCGGTCCTCGCCGGTGGTATCGCGGTCGCGGTCCTGGGGGCCGGCGTCGAACGACTCCTGCTGCGCAGGATCCGGGGTCAGGAGCTGCCCGAGGTGCTCCTCACGATCGGAGTGGCGTTCGTCCTGGGTGACCTCTCGCTGGCCATCTGGGGTGGCGACCCGATCCAGATGACCACGCCGGCGTACGTCTCGGGCACGGTCGACCTCGGTGTGGTGAGCTACCCGCGCTTCCGGATCGTCGTCGCCCTGCTCGGCATCGCCGTCGGCGCGGCGCTCTGGTACCTCCAGAGCCGGACGCGGGTCGGCGCCATCGTCCGGGCGGGCGTCGACGACAGGGAGATGGTCGCCGCGCTCGGCATCGACATCACGAAGGTCTTCACCGGGGTGTTCCTGCTTGGCGCCCTGCTCGCGGGTCTGTCCGGCGTCGTCGGGGGCGCGTTCCTCTCCCTCGTCCCGGGTGCGGACGTGGAGATCCTGCTGTTCGCCCTCGTCGTCGTCATCATCGGGGGCCTGGGCAGCCTGCCCGGTGCGGCGGTCGGCAGCATCCTCGTGGGGCTGCTCGACGCGTTCGGGCGCGCGCTCGTCCCCGACCTGAGCTTCTTCACGCTCTTCGCCCCCATGGCGATCGTCCTCGTGCTCCGGCCGCACGGCCTGCTGGGGAGGCCGGTGTGACGTCCTCGCCCACCGCCCGGGTCAAGCTCGGCCTGCTCGCCGGGGCAGTCGTCGCGGGCGTCGCGCTGCCGTACGTGATCGACGCGTACCTGGTGAGCATCGTCTCCCTCGCTCTGATCTTCGCGATCTTCGCGATGAGCATCGACCTCCTCGCCGGCTACGGCGGCATGGTCAGCCTCGGACACGCGGGCATCCTCGCCAGTGCCGCGTACGGCACCGGGTACGTCGCGACGCACGGAGGCGGCTACGCCGCGCAGATCGGGATGGGCCTCGTGGTCGGACTCGGCACGACCGCGGTGTTCGCGCTGACCGCGATGCGGACGTCCCGCGTCTACTTCCTCATGGCCACGCTGGCGATGGGGATGATCGTCTGGGGCCTGTCCATCCGGATGTACAAGGTCACCGGAGCGGAGAACGGCCTGCGCGGCATCGTCCGACCGCCCGCGGTCGAGGCGTACTGGAAGTACTACTACCTCTGCTTCGCCCTCCTGCTGCTCTCCGGCGGCCTGCTGTGGGTCGTCGTCCGCTCGCCGTTCGGGTACGGCCTGCGGGCCATGCGGGACAGCGAGGAGCGCGTCCGAATGCTGGGGTACAGCACGACGCTGCACAAGTTCTACGCGTTCATGCTCTCCGGCCTGTTCGCCTCGGTCGCCGGCGTCCTGTTCGTGTACCAGAACGAGTTCATCAGCCCCTCGGACGCCGAGTTCCTCGTGTCGGGCAACGGCGTGCTCATGGTGATCGTCGGGGGCGTGGGGACGCTCATCGGCCCGGTCATCGGCGCGTTCGTGATCGTGATGAGCGAGAACATCCTCAGCGTCTACGTGGAGCGCTGGCC
Source organism: Actinomycetes bacterium (assembly GCA_050743265.1). Lineage (GTDB taxonomy): Bacteria > Actinomycetota > Actinomycetes > JBOGEN01 > JBOGEN01 > JBOGEN01. The sequence continues at coordinate 39,586 of JBOGEN010000069.1, read as the reverse complement.
GACCGTGCTGGGGCTCGTCTTCATCGGCACGATCCTCTTCGCCCAGAGCGGCTTCGTCGGTGGCGTGTCCCGGCTCTGGTGGCGCTGGCTCGGACGCCGAGAACGCCGGCTCGGCGGGGGAGGCACCCCCGAACCCGTCGGCTCCACCGAACCCGAACCCGAACCCGCGGACCGTGCCGCGGCCCTCGACCCCAGGAGGTAGGAGATGACCAGGCGAGGACGAGGAACGTGGTACGGGTGGCGGGCGGCTCTCGCCGCGGGGACCGGCCTCGTGCTGGCAGCCGCCTGCTCGGCTCCCGGCGGGGAGGAGGCCCACCCGCAGCGTGCCGGTGACTCGGACACCATCAAGATCGGCGTGCTCGCCCCGCAGACGGGCGCCGTGGCGGCCAGCGGCCAGGACATGCTCAACGGCTGGAACCTCTACTTCAAAGAGCACGGCATGAAGATCGCCGGCAAGACGGTCGAGATCGTCGACGAGGACACGGCGGGTGACCCGGCCACCGGCCTCAACAAGGCCCAGCGCCTCGTCGAGAGCGAGGGCGTCGACTTCATCGTCGGGCCGCTGCTCTCGAACGTCGGGCTCGCCGTCGCCGAGGAGATGAGCCGGCAGGACGTGCCGATCTTCCTTCCGGTGGTCTCGGCCGACGACCTCACGCAGCGCGAGCGACTTCCCGGTGTCATCCGGGTGGCGGGCTGGACGAGCAGCCAGACCACGCACCCCTTCGGGCAATGGGCGTACGACCAGGGGTACCGGCGCATCGTCACCCAGTGCACCGACTACGCGTTCGGCCACGAGACCTGCGGAGGCTTCGTCAACACGTTCACCGACGCGGGGGGCACGGTCGTCAAGCAGCTGTGGCACCCCCTCGGCACGCAGGACTTCAGTACGTACATGGCGCAGATCAAGGACACGAACGCGGACGCCGCCTTCGTCGAGACCGTCGGCGCCGAGGGACCCAAGTTCGTCAAGGCCTGGAGCGACTTCGGGCTCAAGGGCTCGCTGCCGCTCCTCGGCGGGGAGACGACGCTGGACCAGTCGCTCCTCCGCGGGATGGGCGACGAGGCCGAGGGACTGGTCTCGGTGGGGCACTTCGCCGAGGGGCGTGAGAGCCCCGCGACGCAGGACTTCGCCGCGTCCTACCAGGACAGGTACGGCAAGGTGCCCTCGTACTACTCCGGCGCCATGTACACCGCAGCCCAGTGGCTGACCCAGGCGATCGAGGACGTCGACGGTGACCTTTCGAACCGCAAGGCCTTCCTCGAGGCGGTACGCGGCGTGTCGCTCGAGGACTCGGCGATGGGGCCGATGCGGCTCGACGAGTACGACAGCCCGGTGTCCAACGTGTACGTGCGCAAGGTCGTGAAGCGGGACGGCGGGCTCGTGAACGTCCCGACCAAGACCTTCCCGAAGGTCAGCCAGTTCTGGACGTACGACCCGAAGGAGTTCCTCGAGCAGCCCGTGTACAGCCGTGGCTACCAGGGCACCGACGCCGGCTAGGGGGACGAGACGATGGGAGACGGGGCCACGGCGGCGTTGCGGCTGGAGGACGTCTGCGTCCACTTCGGCGGCATCTACGCCGTGGACCACGTCAGCCTGTCCGTCGGCCGTGGCGAGCGCTGGGCCGTGATCGGCCCCAACGGTGCGGGCAAGACGACGCTGTTCCGCGCCATCTCGGGCGAGGTCTACCCCACGTCCGGACGGGTCAGCCTGTTCGGCGGAGACGTGACGCGTGCCCCGTCGTACCGGCGGGCCCGGCGCGGGATCGGTAGGACGTACCAGGTGACCACGCTGTTCCCGCGGCTCACGGTGGAGGAGAACGTCGCCGTCGCGGCGTACGGCTGCACCGGGGCGCGCTTCCGCTCGTGGTCCCTCCTGCGGATGCGGGGCGACGTCGGCGAGCGGGTCGGTGACGCGCTCGACCAGGTGGGCCTGGTCAGGCGCCGGTACGACGAGGTCCGGCAGCTCTCGCACGGGGAGCAGCGGCAGCTCGAGCTCGCGCTCGCGCTGGCGGGACGCCCCCGGCTGCTCCTCCTCGACGAGCCGGCCGCCGGGCTCGCCAGCTCCGAGCGCAAGACCATGCGGACCCTGGTGGAGCGGCTCCCGGACGATCTCACGCTCGTGCTCATCGAGCACGACATGAACCTCGCGCTCGACCTCACCGAGCGCGTCGTGTGCCTGGACGACGGCACGATGATCGCCCAGGGCACCCCCGACGAGATCCGTGCCGACGAGGCCGTCCAGTCCGTCTACCTGAGGACGGACTGATGCTCACCGTCTCCGGCGTCCACAGCTACTACGACACCGCGCACGTGCTGCGCGGGGTCGACCTCACCGTGCAGACGGGTGAGTTCGTGGTGCTGCTCGGCCGCAACGGCATGGGGAAGACGACCCTCGTCCGCTCGATCGCGGGCACGTCACCCCCGGACGTACGCCGGGGCAGCATCACGTGGCACGGGCAGGAGCTGTGCGGGATGCCCAGCCACCGGATCGCGAGGAGTGGCGTCGGCCTGGTGCCGCAGGGGCGCCGCGTGTTCGGCAGCCTGACCGTCGAGGAGAACCTCACCACGACCGCGCGGCCGTCGACGAACGGCAGCGGCTGGGGGCTCGCCGAGGTGTACGACCTGTTCCCTCGTCTCGCCGAACGTCGTACCAGCAGGGCCCGGCACCTCTCGGGGGGCGAGCAGCAGATGCTCGCGCTGGGACGCGCCCTCATGACGAACCCCACGCTGCTGCTCATGGACGAGCCCTCCGAGGGCCTGGCCCCCCGCGTCCTGGGCCAGATCCGGGACCGGCTGGATCTGCTCAAGGGCGGCGACCTGACCGTGCTCCTCGTCGAGCAGAACCTGGGGCTCGCGCTGCGTCTCGCCGACCGCGTCGTCGTCCTCGGGGAGGACGGGCGGATCGACTGGGACGGCACCCCCTCTGACCTCGAAGCCGACCCCGACGCGAAGCGGCACCACCTGGGAGTGTGAATGAGCAACCGGATCGTGGACATGTCCGTACCCGTCGACGTCGAGACGAAGAGCCCGCCCTCGACCGACCTTCGGGTCGAGCTCGAGCGTCATCACCGCGGCCCAGGCTTCTGGCAGGTGAGCGTCGTCACGCAGAGCCTGCACACCGGGAGCCACATCGACGCCCCGCTGCACTGCTACGCCGGAGGCGGCACGACGGCCGAGATCCCGCTCGACCGCGTCATCGGGGCGGCCACCGTCCTCGACTGCACGAGCGTGGAGCCCGAGCAACCCGTCGACGTCGGCGTACTCGAGAAGGGTGACCTCGGGCTCCGCGAGGGTGACATCGCTGTGCTGCACACGGGGTGGTCGGACGAGGCCTGGGGCGACTTCCCGCGCTACTACACCCAGTCGCCCTACCTCACTCCGGACGCGGCCGAGTGGCTCGTCGCCCGGAACCCCAAGGCGGTGGTGTTCGACTTCTTCGAGGAGTACTGCGCGCGGCTGCCGGACTTCACCTCCGAGGACTTCGTCTGCCACCGGATCCTGCTCGGCGCCGGCATCCCTTTGCTCGAGCAGGCGACGAACGTCGCAGGGCTGGGCCGGGAGCACTTCGAGTTCTACGCCCCCTTCTACAAGATCGGCGACTGCGAGGGCGCGCCCGCGCGCTTCTTCGGCGTCGCCGGAGACACCGCGTCGGCCTGACGTGGACCTTCTCCTCGCCGGCGGTACCGTCGTCACCGCGCAGGGGCGTCGACGCGCCCACGTGGGCGTGTCCGATGGCCTCATCTCCTACGTCGGCTCCGACCGTCCCTCGGCGGACGAGACCGTGGACGCCTCGGGACTGCTCGTCCTCCCGGGAGGCGTCGACACGCACGTCCACCTCATGGACCCGGGGAGCACCGAGCGGGAGGACTTCCCGACCGGCACGGGGGCGGCGGCCGCCGCCGGGGTGACCTCGCTCGTCGAGCACGCGCACGGGCAGCCCGTCCGTACGGTCGCGGACCTGCAGGCCAAGCGCGACTACCTGGACGGCCGGTCCCACGTCGACTACGGCCTGGCCGCCCATGCCTGGCCGGGTCATGCCGACGCCGTACCCGAGCTGTGGGAGGCCGGGGTCGCCTTCTTCAAGCTCTTCACCTGTACGACGCACGGGGTTCCCGGGCACGACCCCGCGGAACTCAAGGCCCACCTCGAGGCGGCGGCGATGACGGGTGCGGTCACGCTCATGCACTGCGAGGACGAGTCGCTCACCGCGTCCGCGGAGCGCCTGCTGCGTGCGGAGGAGCGCGTCGACGGAGGCATCGTCCCCGAGTGGCGGAACCGGGACGCCGAGGTCGTCGCTGCCGCGGTCGCCGCCCTGCTCGTGCGGCGTACAGGCGCCCGGGCGACCGTGGCGCACGTGAGCCACCCCGAGGTCGCCGCGTACCTCGCGCAGGAGCGGGCCAGGGGGGCTCAGCTCGCTGCCGAGAGCTGCCCGCAGTACTTCCTGCTCCGCGAGGCGGACGTGCACGAGCACGGCGCGCTGCGCAAGTTCACCCCGCCCGCGCGGGCGCGTACCGACGACGACGAGGCCCAGATGTGGCGACTGCTGCGCGAGGGCCACCTCACCCACATCGCGACCGACCACGCGCCGTCGACGCTCGCGCAGAAGCGGGCCGGGGACATCTGGAACGTGCACTTCGGGCTGCCGGGCCTCGACAGCACGATGGCCCTGCTCCTGGACGCCGCCGCACGCGGGCACCTCGCGTACGAGGACGTCGCCCGCGTGTACAGCGAGACGCCGGCGAGGACGTACGGGCTGTGGCCGCGCAAGGGCCGGCTGGCGCCGGGGAGTGACGCGGACCTCGTCCTCGTCGACCCGGCGGCCCGGCGCACCCTCCGCGACGAGGACGTGCTCTCCAAGGCCGGCTGGACGCCCTTCCACGGGCGCGAGGTCGTCGGCGAGGTCGTGCGCACCTACCTGCGGGGCGCGCTCGTCGCCGAGCGCGGCACGCCGCTCGGGCCCAGGGAGGGCCGGTTCCTGCCCGTCGGCCCCGCCGGGTTACGCGGCGGGGCCGGAGCGGCAGGTCACTGAGGCTGAGTCACTGAGGCTGAGTCGTCGGGGCGGTCCGGGGCTGCGGGGGCTCCCCCTGTGCGGTCGGGGTCGGGGTCGTGGTCGCGGTGCTCCGCAGGCCGAGCATCACGCCGGCCACGAGCATCCACAACGGGCCGACGAAGAAGCCGAGGAACCCACCGGGCCCGATGAGCGAGGCGACCCCGGCGACCAGGGCGACCCAGCCGAGCCAGCTCGGCAGAATCCGGCTGCTGAGTACGGCGAGGGCGGCTCCGACCATCGTGATCGCGATGCCGGCGATGAACGGGATCCAGACGGAGGTGCTGAGGACGCTGAGCGTCTTCGCCACCAGGGGCTGGGTGTTGTCCGAGCTGCTGACGAGCGCGAGGTCGAGCGTCGACCCGAACAGCAGACCCGACGCCCACAGGACGGCGCCACCGAACATCACCGTGGGCCCTGCCCCGCCCGAGGCGTCGCGTTCGCGCGCCGCGGCCCGGACATGGCTGAAGAAGAGGACGAGCAGGGTGGCGGCCAGGGGCGAGAGAAACACGGACGTGAGCGTCCGGCCCTGGTGGGAGTTGTAGTAGTCGAGCACCTGCGCAGCCGAGTCCTTCTCGCCGGGCGTCGAGCCCTGCAGCGCGAAAACGACGACGGCGAAGAGGACAGCGAAGGCCGGGCCAGTCCAAGCCAGCCAGCGCATCGTGCGAGCGGTGAGCATTGTAGCCCCCAGTCTCAGGATGTGGACCTGGCCTGAGGCTACGCTCCGGCGGGGTCGCCCGGACCCGTTCCGAACCACTGGTCACAGGTTTCGCACGGCGTCGACAGGCGGTGACAGGTGGTGACCGGCGGGGCGTCCCCTACGGGTGGGTGGCGACCGTACGGTAAGCGGCCGGCGCCCTGCCCCGTGCCTCGGCACGCTCGGTGAGCAGGCCGTAGAGGACGCCGAGCACCAGCCACACCGTGAGCAGGGTCGCGAGCGACCCGGCACGGAAGCTCCACAGCACGGTGGGCGGGAACGCCGAGCCGACCTCGTTGACCTGTGGCATCACGGCCATGCCCGCGACGACGAGCACGAGGTACGCGCCGCCACCGGCCAGCACCCGGTCCCACGTTCCGAGCGGGAGCCGCCGCGCGAGGTAGGTCGCAGCGGCGACGAACAGCAGGGAGAGCACCAGCATGAGGAAGTAGAGGCTGGTGCGCCGCCCGATGGTCTCGGGGTCGCCGACGGCCGGGGGGTTCGCCGGGTACTTCACGAACGGCACCAGGCTGATGGCGACGAACCCGACCACGGCGAGCACCGCCGCGGTGGCCCGGGCCCCGAGACTGCCCAGCCGGCCGTACGCGACCGCGAAGGCGAGCCCGAACAGCCCCCCGAAGGACGCTCCGAAGCCGAGCATGGCCGTGCCCAGCCCCAGTGTGCTCTGCACGGACCGGCTGACGAGCGCCTCCTCGTGCGCATGCCCGCCGGCGGCTTGTGCCGCAGCCTCCTCGACGCCGATGGCATCCCTCACGCCGGGCTCGCCCAGGACGTACGCGACGACGAAGGCAGCGAGCCCGGCCGCGACGCCGACCAGCAGACCGCGGACGAGGAAGCCGCGGGCCGGGGAACCCGCCGCCATCAGTGGCAGGGGAAGCCGAGCAGGTGGCGGCCGTCGTGCATGAACTCGTGCACGTAGTCGCCGGAGAACACGGACGTCGCGCCGGCATCGGCGGAGACGAAGTAGAGCACCGCGAGTGCGAGAAGGGTGACGAGCGCCGCCCAGGGCGCGACGTCCCGCACGGGGATCGGTGTGGGTGCCGGCGCAGGCGACGGCAGAACGTGCTGCTGGGCCATGGAGAACCTCCTTGGGATGACGCGTCCCGCTCGGTGGTCCGTCGAGGAGGGGTCTGACTCCCAGCCGCGGCTGCGCACCGCGACGGTCACAGTGGCGCGACCGTACCGGACTCTCACCGGCTTCCGCTCTCCGACGGGCGTGGGTGGACGCTAAGGTTCGCGACGACCTGTGTCAATGCCGCCGCCCCGGGGACGCGCGATGTCCCACGACGACGGCAGCACCACGACGACGACGGCAGCACGACGACAGCAGCATGGCGTGACCCGACGACTGACGCTTGTCACTCCCGCCCTCGTGCCGAGTGCCCGTGCCGGCGTGCTGGGTGGCGACGACCCGCTGGACCAGGCCGGCCGAGAGCTGGCCCGGCGCGTCTCCGAACGGGTCGGCCCGGGCACCACGAGCCTCGTCTCCGCCCCCCAGCGCCGGTGCCGCGAGACGGCGTCCTTCCTCGGCTCGCCTGCTGTCGAGCCGGGGCTGCGGGACTGGGACATGGGCGACTGGACGGGACGCACCCTCGCCGAGGTGGCGCAGGAGCAGCCGTCCGCCGTGGAGCGATGGCGAGCCACGGGGGAGGCGCCGCACGGAGGGGAGACACTGGCGCAGGTCCTGGGCCGGGTGGCCGCGTGGCTGGACGGCCTGGCCGTCGACGGCGGGCGGCTGGTCGCGGTCGTCCCGCATGCGGTTGCCCGTGCGTGTGTCGTGCGCGTGCTCGACTGCCCCGCCGGGTCGTTCTGGAGCATCGACGTCGAGCCCGGCGCCCTCGTGTCCGTCAGTCTGACCAGTGCGGGCATGCGGCTGCGGTGGAGCGGAGCGTCCGGCCAGGGGTGACCCGGCGACTGCTCGGGCTTGCTGTGTCGGGTGGCCTGCTCCGATCGATCGAGGACCTCGCCGGCAGCCAGGCTCCGCCTCGGTACGGCTGACGTACGCCAGAGCGCGCGGGCGCGCCTTCCCCTGTGCGGCGCGCCCGCGCGCCCGGCCTCAGCAGGGCTCTCGGGAATGCGCTGCGTCGTGCCGGGAACCGGCCTCGTCCCTGCGCGTGGCAAGGAGGCAGCACTGGGCTGCCGGGCTGCTCACAGGAGGGTCGGCCATGGTCATGACTCCGTACTTCGACGCAACGACAACATGCGACGACCGGGGTCTGGGGCCGACGGGTCGAGGGTACACGGGCAGCCAGAGGTCTGACAGCCCATGATCGTCCCATTTTCGGACGAGGCCGAGTCGGGTACGACAGCGTGTCAGCCGGACGCGGGGAAGGGGCGCCCAGGAACGGAGGGATGACGGCGAGCAGCAGGTCGGCACGGTCCACGAGCGTCACACGTGGAGAGGCAGCCGTCAGCCCCGTCAGCCGGTGCTGGTGGTGCCCTCACGGGCGCGCTCGTCCTCGCAGCGTTCCGGCACGGTACGGACGAACCCGCGCTTGTACGTCATGAGCTCCATGCCGGCGGTCCAGCCCTGGACGCCGTCCAGCTCGGCGAGCACGGTCGTGACGAAGCCGAACAGGTCGCGCGTCGTGGGCAGGATCACCTCGCACATCAGCGAGCTGGAGCCGAGCGTGGCTGCCACGTACCGGACCCCGCGGTAGGTGACGAGCCGGCGAGCGACCGCGTCCAGCCGATTCGGTGCGACGGTGATGACGAACAGCAGCTCCGACTCGAAGCCCAGGGCGGCGGCGGGGACGAGGGTGACCACCGTGATGCAGCCCCGGGCGAGGAGCGTCTCGAACCGACGCCGGACGGTGCTCTCGTTGATGCCGAGGAGCTCCGCGACGGAGCGGAAGCCGGCCCGGCCGTCGTCCTGCATCAGCGCGAGCATCGCCCGGTCGGTCTCGTCGAAGTGGCGCGGGTCGCACGGGTGCGGGTCGTCGGTGGGCGCGACGTAGTCCTCGCCGGTGAGCAGCTGGCGGCTCCAGTCGTGCGCCACCTTGTACTGGTGGAACACGAGGTCGGTCTCGCAGCGCCGTACGCCGTCGATCGCCTGCACCTCGTCGATGAGCCGCGCCTGCAGCGACTCGGACTTGCGCGTGTTCAGCTCGGCGACGATGTCGGCGCCTCCGGTGACGAGCGCGAGGAAGCGGATGTCCTCGCGTGCCCCGAGCTTCTCGGCCACCTCACTCGCCATGCCCGGGTCGCACGTGATGCTGAGGATGAAGAGGTCGGCCGGGCCGGCGTGGTTGATGTCGGGGACGACGGCGACGCGGACGATGTCCTCGGCCATGAGCTGCTGGGCGCGCCGAGCCACGGTCGGGACGGACGTCCCGACCTGCTCCGCGATCGCCGTCCAGCTCGCCCGCCCGTCCATCTGGAGCGCGGCCACGATCCGCCGGTCGAGCTCGTCGAGCCTGGCGTCGGTCCGGCCCATGACTCAGGCCCGTACCTGGTTCGCCGTCGCCCCGTCGGCCGTGACCCCGTCGAGGAACTCGCGGACGACCTCGAGCCAGAGCTCCCGCTCCTCGACCTGCGGTGAGTGGCCGGACTTCTCGAACACCACGAGGCGAGCGTCAGGGATCAGCGACACGATGGTCTCGCTGCTCTCGACCGGCGTGATCCAGTCAGCGCGCCCGACCGTGACCAGCGTCGGGCAGCGGATGCCGGGCAGCTGGCTCTTGATGTCGTAGCTCGGCTGGTTGACCGCGAAGGCGAAGTTGTGGGTCTCGTACCGGTACGTGGTGGCGGCCAGCTTCCTCTCCACGGCATCCGGGTCGTACGCGTGGTCGTAGAGCGGGAGGATCTCGCGCCAGCAGTCCCGCAGGTCGTCGTTGTCCCGGACCTGCCCCGTGTTGATGCGCTCGAGCCGCTCCAGGTCGATCGTCACCCGGGTCGAGGTCTCGGCGTTCCTGCGGGCTGCCTTCTCGTTCTCGTGGTCGGCCGACGTGTCGCGCAGCACGAGCGCCCTCACCCGCGTCGGGTAGCGGATCGCGTACTCCATCGCGACGAACCCGCCGTACGACCCACCGGCCATGATGATCTGCTCGGCCCCGATCCACCGGCGGAGGCCGTCGACGTCCGCCGCCCACTGCTCGTGCGTGAAGGGGGGCGTGCCCTCGCTCTCGCCCGAGCCGCGGGCGTCGAAGACCACGACGCGGTACGTGTCGGCGAGCGCCCCGAAGCTGGCCCGCGGCTCGGCCCGCGTCCCCAGGCCGGGTGCCCCGTGGTGCGCGATGAGGACCGGCGCTCCCTCGGGCCCGAAAACGTCGACCGCGAGCGTGTTGTCGTTGATCTCGACGAACATGTGGGCTCCCCAGCGGGTTCGGTGCTCAGAGGGCGATGACGACGTCGTCGAGGGCGCGAGGGTACGACGTCAGCGGTCGTGCGCCCTCGTCGGTGACGAGAACACTGTCGGACATCCGATACCCGGCGTGCCCGTCGACGTAGATGCCGGGCTCGTTGGACACGATCATCCCGGGCTCCAGCACCGAGGCGTCCCCGTCCTCGAGCCAGGGGGGCTCGTGCATGCCGAGGCCGATGCCGTGGCCCTGCCGGTGCCGCAGGTGCTGACCCAGGCCCGCGTCACGGATCACGTCGAGACACGTCCGGTTGACGTCGGCGCAGCGCGCGCCCGGCCGGATCGCCTCGCCGCCGACCTGCTGCGCCTGCCGTACGGCCTCGTAGTACCGCCGTTGGTCAGGAGTCGGGTCGCCGAGCACGAACGTGCGCTCGCTCTCGACGTAGCGTCCTCCGACGGCGCAGCCCAGCGACAGCATGAAGGTGTCCCCTGGACGCAGCCGGGACGCCGAGGGCAGCCGGTGCGGACGGGCGCTGTTCGGACCGGCGTAGACGAGTCCGCCCGCGAGCGGGGAGACCACCACGACGGCCTCGTGCTCGCCGTACATCGTCGACGTCCCGTACGACGTGACGTGGGCCGCGAGCTCGGCCTCGGTAGGGAGCGCACCTCCCGCGGCGACCGCCTCCTCCACGAGATGGCGCCCGGCGACCAGCATCGCGTCGCTGATCCGCGCCGCCTCCTCGTGCAGGGCCAGCTCCGCGGGACCCTTGCGCCGCCGCGCCAGGTCCACCACGTCGGTCTCGAGGAACGTGACCCCGGGGAACCCGGCCTGGGCCTGGCGGAGCCGCCCCACCGACATGCTCGCGGCATGCCCGACGCGTTCGACGGCGGGCACCGCCGCGGCGAGGGCCTCGAAGGGGCCGACCACGCCCGGGTACTCCGGGGAGGCCACGAGGTCGGCCACGGTCTGCTGGTCCTCGGCGTGCTCGCGCTCGAGCTCGGGCACCAGGACGACGGTCGCCCCCGTCCCGCAGAGCCAGACGGCGACCGGCCGCTCGCAGGGGAAGTGGAAGAAGCCGGTGAGGTACGCCACGTCCTCGGGGTCGTCGAGCAGCAGCGCGTCGAGCCCCGCCTGGATGGCGCGCTCCCGGACCCGGGCCTGCACGGCCCGGTAGTGCTCGGCAGGAAGGCGTTGCGAGAAGGCCACGTCAGCTCTCCCGGGTGCGCGGGTTGCGGGCGTCGTTGTACGCGATGGAGAGCAGCGTGGCCGCCAGGACGAGCGCGAGGATCGCCAGCGACGGGAACAGGGTCGTCCACCAGGCGCTCGACATCGCACCCGACTGCTGCGACTCGTACAGGATGCGACCCCACGACCAGCTGTTGGGGTCGCCCAGCCCGAGGAACGCCAGCCCGGCGGCGGAGAGGACGGCCCGGGAAGCCGTGAGCACGATGGAGACGACCACGACCGGGGTGACGGCGGGCAGCAGGTGTTTGCGGATGATCCACCAGTGCGACGTGGTCATGAGCCGGGCCGCGTCCATGTACGGAAGGGTCACCACGGACAGGGACTGCGACCGGACGACGCGGGTCACCTCGGGCCAGGAGAAGAAGGCGACGACGAGCACCAGCGTCTGCAGGCTCGGTCCGGCGAGCGCGGCCACCAGGATCATCAGCGGGAGCACCGGCAGCGAGAGGCACAGGTCCACGAGCACGCCCACGGCCGGGTCGACCCGTGAGAAGTACGCGCCTACCACGGCGATGGCCACGCCGATCGCGATCGCGAGGACGGACGAGCACACCGCGACGAGCATGCTCACCTGGGTGCCGTAGAGGACCTGCGCGAAGATGTCCCGTCCGAGGTTGTCGGTGCCGAACCAGTGCGCCGCGGACGGGCCCTCGAGGACGTCCGGGCCGTGTCCCTCGGGGTAGTCCGCGACCAGCGGGGCCGCCAGGGCAGCGAGGAGGAGCAGCGCGAGCACACCGAAGGCGAGCAGGGCGAGCGGGTTGCGCCGCAGCGTCGCCCAGGTCGCCCGTGCGGCGGTCGGCGCCTCGCTGACCGGCTCGGCGACTCCGACGGCGGCGGTGCCGACGTCGACCGTGGCGCTCACGCGGTCCTCACCCGGGGGTCGAGCAGGCCGTAGAGGAGGTCGGTGCACATGTTGGCGAGCACGACCGTCGCCGCGAGCAGCACAAAGGCGCCCTGCAGGACCGGGAAGTCCAGCTCGGTGACGGCCTCGAAGATCCCTCGGCCGACGCCCGGGTACGCATAGATCGTCTCCGTGAGTACGGCACCACCGACGAGGAACCCGAGCTGCAGGCCGATGAGCGTCGTCGTGGGCAACAGCGCGTTGCGCAGCGCGTGCTTCCACACGACACGGCGCTCGGCGACGCCGTTGGCCCGGGCGAGGGCGCAGTAGTCCTCCCCGAGCGTCTCGATCAGCGTCGAGCGCAGGGTGAGCACGTAGGACCCGAGCTGCACGAGGACGAGGGAGAGGCACGGCAGGACCAGGTGGTGCAGCACGCTGGCGTACCAGGCCATGCCGTACGCCCCCTCCTCGTACGCCCCGCCGATCGGGAAGGCGCCCAGCTGCAGCCCGAGGACGAACAGCAGCAGGATGCCCACGCTGGGTACGAACAGGGACTGCCCGGTGACCGCGGCCATCTGGACGACCCGGTCGAGCCGCCCCTTGGCATGGGTCGCGGCCGCGACGCCGAGCGGGACGCCGAGCACGACCGTGAGGAGCAGCGCCGCCCCGGTGAGCAGGAGCGTCCAGGGCAGGCGCTCGAGCAGGACGTCGGTGACGGGCACCGACTGGGTGAACGAGATCCCGAGGTTGCCATGGAGCAGCTCGCCCAGGTACTTGACGTACTGCACCGCCAGCGGCTGGTCGAGGCCGTACTGGCGGAGCAGCTCCTGGCGTGTCGCCTCGGTCATCGTCGGCTCGGCGATGGCGAGCGCCGGGTCGCCCGGCAGCAGCCGGAGCAGCAGGAACGTCACCGACACGGCGAACCAGATCGTCAGCAGGCCGCGTGCCACACGGCGCAGCGTGAAGACGGCGAGAGGCGGCACGGTCCTCCTGTCAGCCTGCCGGAGCCACGTTCGCGAGCGACTGCGGGTCGACGACGGAGAGCAGCTCGCTGGGCTTGACCTCGAAGCCCGTCCACGAGTCGCGGTGCGCCACGTACAGGTGCTGCGTGTACATGACGTTGTCGTAGACGTTGTCGTGCACGATCCGGGCGGCCTGCTGCACGAGCTGCGTCTGCTCGGCCTCGTCCGTCGTCGCCTGGGCCTTGGTGACCAGGGACGAGAGCTTCGGGTCGTCGACGTAGGAGTAGTTGATCGCGCCGCCCGGCAGGTACGTGAGCGTCATGTTGGTGGCGGGGTCGTCCATGATCGCGAAGTTGCCCGCGTAGACGTCGAAGTCGCCCTCGGCCGTCTTCGCCAGGTACGTGTTGCGCTCGAGGCCCTGCGGCTCGATCTGGATGCCCGCCTTGGCGGCGTCGTCCTTGACCAGGTTGGTCCACTGGGCCGTGACCGGGTCCTGCAGCGAGTAGATCATCCGCAGCTTCAGCGACTTGCCGTTCGGCCCGTAGCCGGCGTCGGCCAGCAGCCGCTTCGACTCCTCCGGGTCGAACGCGTACTCCTCGAGCGGCTCGTGGGCGCGCAGCATCGGCGGGATCGGGCTGCTGCCGGTGGAGACCGCCTGGCCCTGCAGGACGACCTCGCGGATCGACTCGTAGTCGACGGCGTGCGCCAGTGCACGGCGCACCCGCTCGTCGTCGAGGGGCTTCTTGGTCATGTTGTACGTCATGTGGGCGTAGCCCAGCCCCGGCACGCGCTTGACGCTGACTCCGTCCGTGTTCTTCAGCGGGTCGACCTGTGCCGGCGGGAGGGCGTTGGCCACCACGTCCACGTCGCCGTTCTTCAGCGCGAGGATCTCGGTGTTCACGTCCGGGTAGACCTTGTAGACGACCTTGCCGACCTTCGGCGTGCCGCCGGGGGCGAACGGGTACGGCGTGACGCGCTTGAGCGTGTAGCTCTGGCCCTTCGCCACCTTCGTGAGGCGGTACGGCCCCGCGCTGACCCAGTCGGAGTCGTTCGCGAACTTGGCGACGCTCGGGACCTTGCCGAACACGTGCTCGGGGACGACGTTGCCCCAGAACCCGATCTCGGGGACCAGCGTCGCGTCCGGCTTGGTGAGGGTGAGCTCCACGCGGGTGGGGGACACGGCCTCGGCTGAGGCGAAGTTGGACATCTGGCCGATGAGGACGCCGACCGGCTTGTCCTGCTTCACCGCGTTGAGCGTGAAGGCCACGTCCTCGGCGGTCAGTTTCTCACCGTCGCTCCATTTCATGTCGTCGCGGATCTCGTAGAAGCCCTTCGTGGGCGTCTCGTACCCCCACTCGGTCGCGAGGGCGGGCTTCTTCGTCCCGTCCGGCGCGATCGTCAGCAGGTGCGGGTACATGAGGTTCGTCACCCAGTAGTCGGTACGGCTGTTCCCGATCAGGGGGTTGAAGTTCGCGACGTCCGTGGTCGTGGCGATGGTGAGCGTGGTGCCCTCGCCCGACCCCTCCTCGGGTGCGGAGGGGGCGCAGCCTGCGGCGAGCGACACCGCGAGACCCAGCGCACCGGCAGCGGCGACGAGCGTCCTGCGCCTCGTCCGCCAGCCCTCTGAACCCATCAGAACCACACCTCTCGGAGGACTCGCAGGATGTTGCCGCCGGTGACGGCCCGGATCTCGTCGTCGGAGTAGTCGTGCGCCACGAGCCAGCCGATGATGTTCCAGAAGCACTCGGCCGGGTTCTCGAGCCCGTCGACGTACTCGACCTCCTCGAAGTCGACGTGGCCGTGGGCCTGGCCGATCGAGAGGTTGCCCGCGAACGCGTGGTGCAGAGCGACGTGGTCGCCGAAGAGCGTGTCCGGGCCGAACGCCACGTGCTCGATGCCCACGAGGTCCACGCAGTGGGTGAAGTGGTCCATGACCGACTCGAGCGTGTGCCGCGGGTGCTCGGGGGAGAGCGTGGTGTGCGGCGCCGCCTCAAGACCGAGGACGCCACCCCGCTCGGCGCATGCGCGGATGACCGAGTCCGGCTTCATCCGGTTGGTCGGCCAGACCTCCCGCGAGCCCGCGTGCGTGATGAAGATCGGCTTGGTGGACTTCTCGATGACCTCCTGCGAGGTCCGGTCGCCCGAGTGGGACACGTCGATGGCGATGCCGAGCTTGTTCATGCGCTCGACGGCCCGCTCGCCGAAGTAGGTGAGTCCGCCGTCCCCGCGCTCCTTGAGCCCGCTGCCGAGCGTGTTCGCCTCGGAGTACGCGATGCCGATCTGCCGCACGCCGAAGCCGTAGAGCACGTCCAGCCGGTCGACCTCGTTCTCGATGGGGGTCGCGGCCTCCAGGCCGAACACGTGCGCGACGCGTCCCGTGTCGTGGGCGTCGAAGATGTCCTGCAGCGACTCGGCCTTGACCACGAAGTCCTGGTGCGCCAGGTCGGACATGCGGACGCCGAGGTCGAACAGCACATCCTGGTACTTCCAGCCGGCGTCGCTGCTGATGCAGCAGGTGCCGTCCATGCCGTTGTCGAACACGGCGGTGAGGCCCGACCGGGACAGCCCCTCGTACCCCGTGGGCTCCCGGCCCTGCCGGATGTGCTCGCGGAGCTCGCCCATGTCCTCGGGGAAGACCTGCACGTGCTCGTGCAGCGAGATGACGACCTCGTCCGTGAGCAGGCGACGGGTCCGCTCCGCCTGGGCGTCGGTCAGGTCGAGCCCGGCGTACGGGGGCACGCGCCCGACCTGCTTCGCGTAGCGGACGTCGCGGAAGTCCTTGCCTGCCTCGAGGTAGTCGTACGCGGTGTAGCCGGCGTAGCGCTTCGCGGGTTCCAGCACCGTGGTTCGGCTCCTCTCACCGGCCTGTGCCGGCGTGGCAGCGGCGGATCAGGCGGAACTCTTGTCAACGATCGGCGGTAATGTCAAGGTTTGTCGCAAAGATCCGGCACCTGGGAGTGTCACCCGTTAGATCCAGGCAGAGGGGCGACCCACATGACGATCGGTCCAGCGGCCGTGCGGGAGGCCGCCGGGCACCATGGGCGGGGCGACGTCGCCTTGGCGGTCCGCGGGCTGTCGGTGGACTTCGCCACCCGGCGCGGGCCCCTGCCGGCCGTCGTGGACGTCGACCTCGACGTGTCCCGCGGGGAGCTCGTGGCGCTGCTCGGCGAGTCCGGCTCGGGCAAGTCGGTGACGGCCCGGGCCGTCATGGGGCTCGTCCCCGACAACGGTGCACTGCGGGCGCGGGAGCTGAGGCTCGGCGACACCGACCTGCTCACCGCCGGGCCGGAGGAGCTGCGCGGGCTGCGGGGGCGGCGCATGAGCCTGGTCTTCCAGGACGCGCTGTCCGCGCTCAACCCCGTCCTGTCCATCGGCGACCAGATCGGGGAGCTGCTTCGCGCGCACGCGGACGTCAGCCGGAGGCAGACGCGGCGCCGGGCCGAGGAGCTGCTCGGCCTCGTGGGCATCCCCGACCCGGGACGCCGTTGCGGGGACTACCCCCACCAGTTCTCCGGCGGGATGCGGCAGCGCATCCTCATCGCCATGGCCATCGCGCTCGAGCCGGAGCTGCTCATCGCGGACGAGCCCACCACCGCGCTCGACGTCACCGTGCAGGCACAGGTCCTCGAGCTGGTCGACCGCCTGCGGCGCGAGCTCGACATGGGCGTCCTGCTCATCACGCACGACCTCGGCGTCGTCTGCGAGGTGGCGGACAGGGTGACGGTCATGTACGCCGGGCGCATCGTGGAGCACGGGGACGGCGACGACGTGCTGACCCGGCCGGCCCACCCGTACACCCGCGCGCTCATGCACTCCGTCCCGCAGGCGGAGGGCCTGGGGAGGGACCTGCTCGCCATACCCGGCTCGCCCCCGAACCAGGCCAGCCTGCCGACCGGCTGCGCCTTCCACCCGCGCTGCACGTTCACCGTTGAGCGGTGCCGCGACACGAGACCCGAGCTGCGTGACCTCGGCGGACGCGGGGCGGCCTGTCACCGGGCCGAGGAGGTGCTGTCGTGAGCCAGGACGTCGCGCCGGTCGCGTCCCCGCCGGTGGACCGGGCCGGCAGCGTGCTCGAGGCGCGGGGCCTGGTCAAGACGTTCGCCGTCGGCACGGCCGGCCTACGCCGCCAGCGGCTCTCGGCCGTGGACGGGGTGGACCTCACCCTCCGGGCGGGGGAGTCGCTCGGCATCGTGGGCGAGTCCGGGTGCGGGAAGTCCACGCTGGCCCGCATGATCACCGGCCTCGAGAAGCCCGATGCCGGCAGCATCACGTTCCGCGGCCGTCCGATCGCTGGCGAGGGCCGCGCGGACCGGCGGCTGATCCGCGAGAGCGTGCAGATGGTGTTCCAGGACCCGTACACGTCACTGGACCCCCGCATGACGGTCGCCGAGACGGTCGCGGAGCCGCTGGCCGCCTCCCGGAGGGGCGACCGCGCCGCACGCCGCCAGCGGGTCGCCGAGCTGCTCTCGCTCGTCGGCCTGTCGGCCGACCTCGGCGACCGCTACCCCCACCAGTTCTCGGGCGGGCAACGCCAGCGGATCGGCATCGCGCGCGCCCTCGCGCTCGGCCCCGAGGTGCTGGTCTGTGACGAGCCGGTGTCGGCGTTGGACATGTCGGTGCAGGCGCAGGTCGTGAACCTCCTGCGCGACCTGCAGCGGCGACTCGGGCTCACGGTCGTGTTCATCGCGCACGACCTGTCCGTCGTCCGGCACGTGTCCGACCGTGTGGCGGTGATGTACCTCGGGCGGCTGGCGGAGCTCGGCGACACCTCGACCGTGTACGCCACGCCGGCGCACCCGTACACCCGAGCCCTGCTGTCGGCCTCTCCGGTCGTCGACCGCGCCCGCCGGGGGAGCCTCGCATCCCGGGTCGTCCTGGCCGGGGACCCTCCGTCCCCGAGCGACCCGCCGGCCGGCTGTCGCTTCCACACCCGCTGCCCCCTGGCCGAGGAGCGGTGCGTGACCGAGACCCCCGGACTCAGGCAGCCCGAGAACGGCGGGGCAGCGCGGCTGTCGGCCTGCCACGTTGCCGAGCAGGTGCTCGAGGGGAGCCCGATCTCCGCACCACGCCTCGGGTGTCGCTAGGCGCCGCGTACGGCGGGGGAGATGGCCATGGCCGAGCCCACGGCCCCGTCGGGCAGCAGTTCCGCCATCTCCGCGGCAGGGAGTCCCGCGGCGAAGTAGAAGCCCTGACCGCTCTCGCAGAGCACTTGGCGCAGGGCGCGCAGCTGCCGCTCGGTCTCGACGCCTTCGGCCACGGTCTTCAGGTGCATGGCCCTGGCGAGCTTGACCAGACCCAGCGCGAGCTCGGACATGGGGTCCTCGCCGATGGCCGAGACGAACGACTTGTCGATCTTGATGATGTCGATCGGGAAACGGAGCAGGTGGCTCAACGAGGAGTAGCCCGTCCCGAAGTCGTCGAGCGCCAGGCGTACGCCCAGGCCCTTGATGCGCGCGAGCTCGGCCGCCGCGGTCCTGGTGTCGTGGATGAGGGCGGACTCGGTGATCTCCAGGACCAGGTGGTGCGGCGCCAGTCCGGACGCGTCGAGCGCCTCGGCGACCCGCTCGGCGACGCGAGGACGGTGCAGCTGCTGTGCCGAGAGGTTCACGCTGACGTACATGTCGGCGGTCGCCGCGGACCGGCGCTGCCACGTCCTGACCTGCTGGCAGGCCTCACGCAGCATGAAGGCGTCGATGTCGAGCACCTGCCCGCTCTGCTCGGCGACGTCGAGGAACTCGGCTGGGGACAACAGGCCGCGCTCGGGGTGCCCCCACCGCACGAGCGCCTCGACCCCTTCGATGGTCCCGGAGTCGAGGTCGACGAGCGGCTGGTAGTGGGCGACGAGCTCGCCCCGCTCGATGGCTGTGCTGAGCTCGAGCCGCGTCCGCTGTGCCTTGAGGACGTCGGCGTCCAGCTCTCGTCCGAAGATCCGCCAGGTGCCCTTGCCCTGCGCCTTCGCGGCGTACATGGCGGCGTCGGCCTGGCGCAGCAGATGGTCGACGTCACCGTGACCGTCGAGGGTCGCGACACCCACGCTGGCCCTGACCGCGACCTGGCCGCCGATGACCGGCCAGACGCTGCTGAACGCTTGGGTGATGCGGGTCGCCGCGGTCGCCGCGCTCTCGCCGGTGTCCTCGATAAGGATGCCGAACTCGTCCCCACCCAGGCGGGCGACGGTGTCCTCGAGACGGACGCAGGTGAGCAGCCGCTCCGAGCACGCGATGAGCAGCCTGTCGCCGGCCTCGTGCCCGAGCGTGTCATTCACGATCTTGAAGTCGTCCAGGTCGACGTACAGCACCGAGACGGGCGTCCCTCTCCGCTGGGCGCGGGCCAGCGCGTGATCCAACCGCTCCATGAACAGCACCCGGTTGGGCAGGCCGGTGAGGCCGTCGTGGAGGGCGTGGTGCTCCAGCTCGGACCGGCTCTTCTCCAGCTTGGCCGCCATCGAGTTGAACGCCCGGCCCACCCGCGCCAGCTCGTCGTCACCGCGCACCCCGACACGGTGGGTGAAGTCGTCGGCGCCGAACGTGGACGCGGCGGTCTCCAGCTCGTGGAGAGGACGTGTGATGGACCGGCGCAACCGCCAGGCCAGGCCCACGGCCAGCACAAGGCCAACGGCGAGACCCCCCAGGGCAAGGAGGAGCTGGACCTGCTCCCGACCGCGGAGGGACGTGATCTCGCTCGCGACCTGCTTGCCCTGGTACGCGTGCAGGTCAGCCAGGGCCGACACGGCCTGGTCGATGTGGTCGTGGAAGGGGTCGAGCAGGGCGTCCGCGTTGGTGCCGTCCGACTTTCGGGCGGCGGTGCGTAGGTCGTCGTACGAGATCGCCCAAATCTCTTGGGCCTTGGCGAGCATGTGGCGTTCCTGGTGCGCGTCGAGCATGGTGAGGTGGTCGAAGTCGGCATCGATGCGCCCGGCCAGACGGTTGAACTCCCCGCTCGAGAGGGGCTTGCCACCCTCGACGACCGCCTCACCCGCGTCGTCTGCGGCTGACAGGCGGTCGCGGAGCCCCTCGATGACGCTGGCCTCCTCCACCGTCTCGTGGCGGAACTGCTCGAGTGCACCGACCGAGGATTGGAAGGTCACCATGCCCGACACCACGACCGCCATCACCGGGAGGAGCATGGCGACCAGGGCCCAGAGCAGGCGGTGAGCCAGGGTCGCACGACCCCCGGAGGAGGCGGCGTCCGCGGGGGACGCGTCGATGGCGGCCGTGCCATCGGGCGCGGGCTTGTCGCTCACTGGTCTCCTCGAGTCCGGGTTTCCGGGCCGCG
This sequence comes from Actinomycetes bacterium, assembly GCA_050743265.1. Lineage (GTDB taxonomy): Bacteria > Actinomycetota > Actinomycetes > JBOGEN01 > JBOGEN01 > JBOGEN01. The sequence continues at coordinate 19,197 of JBOGEN010000069.1, read as the reverse complement.
GCGAGAGCCTCGGCTCTGGCGTGCCGCCCGGCATCTGGGTGGTCGGCGGCTCGCTGACCTGCCCTATCGACAGGAGGCCTCGTGAGGGTGAGCGGTGGGGGGCAGGTGCACCCAGATGGACCCGGGAACGGGCCCGCCCTAGCTAGCTCCTGCGCGTCATGGGAGAGGCCAGCTGGCCCTGCGTGCGGGTCTCGGGCGTCGCCGGGATCTCCGGCCGGCCGAGGAGGTAGCCCTGGCCGAGTCGGATGCCGAGGGCCCGGAGGGCGTCCCGCTGGGCGACGGTCTCGATGCCCTCGGCGCAGATCGTGGCGCCGACCTCGTCTGCCCAGGCGGCGATGGCCCGGATGGCAGCGCGGTGGTACGCGGTGTGGAGGTTCTGGGTGATCGACATGTCGATCTTGATGGTCTCGGGCTGGATGCTGAGGATGCGGTCGAGGTTGGAGAAACCCTGGCCCCAGTCGTCGATCGCGAGATGAGCCCCGCGCCCACGCAGCTCGGCGAGGAGGTCGGAGAGCGCCTGCGTGCCGTCGATCGCGGTGCCTTCGGTGATCTCGAGCACGACCCTGGATAGATCGTAGGGCAGGGCGTCCTGGACCTCCGGCGTGATCAACGCCGGCAGGCTGACGTTGATGCAGAGCAGGCGGTGGTCGCTGCGGTGGGCCAGTGCGGCGCGGACGGCCGCGGCTTCGAGTGCGGCGCCGCTGCCCTCGCGGTACGCCTGCGCGAACACCTCGACGGGGCTGCCGTGGTCGAAGCGGCTGAGCGCCTCGACGGCCAGGACCTCGCCGGTGTCGAGGTCGACGATGGGCTGCAGGGCGATCCGGGGAACGGGCACGACCGACCCCGCGCGGCCCGGGCGGGCGAGCGCGACGCGGTTGCGGCCGGCGCGCTTGGCCTCGTACAGCGCCTGGTCGGCCTCCGCTACCGCTGTGCCCGGCTCGGTTGTCGGGTCCCACGTGGCGACGCCGGCGGAGAACGTCTGCTGCCGCGGGGTCAGGGAGCGCAGGGCGTCCATGCGCGTCCTGGCCTGCTCGGAGGTGAGGCCGGGCAGGAGCAGCGCGAACTCCTCCCCGCCGTAGCGGGCGAGGAAGCCGGCGGGGCCGAGCTGGTCGGTCCAGACCGCCACGGCCTCGCGGAGCAGCAGGTCACCCGCCTGGTGGCCGTGGGCGTCGTTGTACGCCTTGAAGTGGTCGAGGTCGAGCATGGCGACGCTGAGCGGCTGGTCGGTGTCGTGCGCCACCTGGCAGGCCCGGGACAGCTCGTGGTCCCACGTCCGGCGGTTCGGCGCGCCGGTGAGCGCATCCGCGCGGGCGAGCCCGGCGAGGCGGACCGCCTGGGCCTGCACGATGTGCAGCAGGCCGGCCATGCGGATCAGCACGAGCAGGCAGAGCAGCAGCGACCCGATGCCGGTGATCTGCCAGGAGACCTCCCCGTCAGCGGCACCGTCGAGCAGCAGGGCGACACCGGGCAGCGTCAGCCCGCAGGCCAGGGCGGCGAGGCGGCGGCGCGTCGGCGCATTCTCCTCGCGGTCGGGGGCGGGCTCGGCCAGAGTCCGCATGGACGGGACCCACGCGGAGGCGCAGACCGCCACGTAGCTGGCCAGCCACAGCGCCTCGTTCCACGTCCAGGCGGTGAACTGACCCGTGGTGACGATCGTGAAGTTCCACACCGCGTCGGCGGCGAGCGTGAACGCGAGCGCGGCGGTGAGCAGGCGGAACGCGGACGTCCGAGCCCCCGGAGTTGCCCACAGGCGGACGAGGATGCCGAGCAGCAGCAGGTCACCGAGGGGGTACGCGGAGCTGACCAGCTTTCCTGCCAGCGTCAGGCCGGAGTCCGACGCGAGAGGTGCGACCACGAACACCGCCGCCACTACACCCGTGCCGACCGCGATGATCGCCGCGTCCAGGAATGCCGTAATGTCCCGGCCGGCCCGACGGGTGCGCACCATCAGCAGGGCTCCGGCCCCGAGGAACGCGTACGACCCAAGGAAGAAGGCGTCCGAGGGTGCCGGGTAGGTCTGCAGGTGCCATACGGTCTGCTCCAGCGAGTACACGACGTCGCCGAGCACCCACCCGGTGAAGCCGGTGAGGATCAGGAACCAGCCGGAGCGCCGAACCGGTCGGTGGCGGACCACCCCGGCGAAGCCCAGCGCGAGCGCCGAGACGGCCAGCCCGTTGTACAGCCACGTCTGCGCTCCGGCGGGCAGGGGGAGGAGCGGGTACGCGAGCACGACAGCGGCCAGCAGGCCGACCGTCGATGTCGCGACTCGAGAGACCAGGTCCATGCCCCACGTGTCGGCATGCCGGGTGTCGGTCTGAAGCAGGCCATCCGAAACGCGGGCGCCAGCCGGCGCGCTGGCGTCAGGTGGCCAGCGGGCCTAGTGGTAGTAGCCGGCAACCGGGACCCGAGCCTCGTCGAGAAGAGCCGGGCCTTCGTGTCGTACGGGGGCGAAAGGGGGACTCGGCCTGAGCTCGTCGAGCTGCTCCTGGGACAGCGCGTACACGACCCGACCGAGCCCGGACCGCCCGATGGCCCCCGCACACATGGGGCAGGGCTGGCAGCTCGTGTACATGGTGGTCGCGGCTGCGGTGCCGGCGTCGAGCTCGCGGGCTGCCCACCGGGCCAGCTTCAGCTCGGGGTGCGCCGTGATGTCGGCGTCGGTGACGGTCGTGTTGCGGTCCTCGGCGAGGACGACCCCGTCCCCGCCCACGAGCAGCGACCCGAACGGGGGGTTACCCGCCGCCCGCGCTGTGCCGGCCAGCTCGATCGCCCTGCGGAGGTGCTCGTCGTCGGACTTCACGCCTGCTCCCTGCCTGTCGGTGGTGCGCCTGGGTCCCGCCGAGCGGCCACGGCGGCGAGCGCGTGCCACGCCGCCTCCGGGTGGGACGTCTCGTCGGGGTCTCCGTTGAACGGGTCGAGGACGACCGTGTCGGCGCCGAGGAGCCGCATCTGGTCGAGGTCGTCGACGACCTGGTCTATCGTGCCTTCGCCGGCGAGCCGCTGGGGATCGGTGACAGGCGAGGCGGTCAGCCGCAGGACGATGCGCGGGGCCAGCGCGGGGACCGGCCGCTGCTGCTCGTCCGCCGCGGCCTTGAGGCGGCCCAGCGCCTCCCGCAGCCACGGGAGCGTGAACCGCAGTGGGTGCCAGGCGTCGCCGAGCCGGACCGCCCGGCGGAGGCCGGCGTCACTGTTGCCGCCGACCCAGATCGGGATCTGCCCGCTGCGGTAGTCGTCGCGGTCGTCCCACGCGGTACGCACCGCGCGCAGGTGGTCGTCGGTCAACCGCCCCCGCTCGTGGAAGGGGACGCCGAGCGCGTCGAACTCCTGTCGTGCCCAGCCGACGCCGACGCCCAGCACCAGGCGTCCGCCGCTCAGCTGGTCGAGGTTCGCTGCCATGCGCGCGATGAGCAGCGGGTGCCGGTACGGGACGATGAGCACCGTGGTCCCGAGGCGTACCCGGGTGGTGACCCCGGCCAGCCAGGCGAGCGTGGTGAAGGGCTCGTAGAACGGAGCCGGGTACTGCTCGGCGACGTCGGGCGTCACCGCCACATGGTCGGAGAGCATGAGCAGGTCGAAGCCCAGCCCCTCCACCGTCTGTGCCCAGCGAAGCAACGCACCCGGGTCCGTGCCGGGCCCGAAGTTCGGGACGTTCACGCCGATTCGCACGGCGTCAGGCTACGCAGGAGTTCGGCAGCACCACCACAGACATTGTCCGACGTTGCCCGGCTGCGGTCCGGGAGGGCGGGATTGGGCGGCTACTCCGGTTGCCGACGTCTGCACCGGTTGGCAGCACAGGGAGTTCTCGACGTCCGGGTACGATACCGATGCGTACATCAAGTTGTGCGTGTTCAAAAGCGGGTCCAGCCACAACGCGTACGCACGGATCCAGTGGGAGGACGGTGGGGGCGCCCGCAAGTTCGACAACTTCGACGTGCACGTCCGGGTCGAGCGGTACGACGTCACCAAGGACGCGGTGTCCTGCGACTACACCAGCGAGATCAACGCGAGCTCGACCGGCATGGGCTACTGCCCGGGTGCCACGACGACCGCGTCGGGCACGGGGTACTGGAGCGGGGACGGCTACGTCGCGTACGACTACGACGCCGACGGCGAGGGCGGCAAGACGTGGAGCCTGGGCGGGACCCCTCTGATCGGCTGACACCTCGCGCCCGTCGACCAGCGTCTGTGGCGCTGCCGGCGACGAGGACGTCGCCGTTGCTCAGTGCGACGCGGACTCGACCTGGACGGCCGCGAGCAGGGCTTGCAGGGCCGCGTTGAACGCGTCCGGCTGCTCCAGGGTCGGTAGGTGTCCCGCACCTTCGACGACCGATAGCGTCGCGCCGGGGATGCGCGCGGCCATCGCCCGTGCGGTGTCCACCGGCGTGTACGCGTCCTCCCGGCCCACGACCACCAGCGTCGGCACGCTGACGTGGGCCAGCATCGCGACGTAGTCCGGACGCGCGGCACGGGCACGCAGCGCCGCGGCAGCCCCATCAGGGGCAGTGGCCTTCATCATGCGCAGCACGTGGTCCGCGACGTCGGGCTGCTCGTCGAGGGTGCGCGCGGACACCATCATCGGCAGCAGCTCGTCGGACACCGCGTCCATGCCCTCACGGAGCAGCCGGTCAGCGACCTCGTGCCGCTGCCGCCGTCCCGCCTGGGTCTCGGCTACCGGTGACGTGTCGGCGAGCACGAGCCCGCGCAGCCGCTCGGGGAAGAGCCGGTGGAACTCCATCGCGATCTGTCCGCCCATCGACAGGCCCGCGAGGACTGCCCGGTCGATCCCGAGGTGGTCGAGCAGCGCAGCGACGTCCCGGGCGTACGCGTCCCACGTGGTGGTGCCCGATGGCGGGGTGCTCGCGCCGTAGCCGCGCAGGTCCGGCGTCACGACCCGCCAGCCGAGCCGCGTCCTGTGCGCGACCTGCGGTGCCCACATCGACCTGTCGAACGGGTGTCCGTGCACGAGAACCAGCGGTTCGCCCGCGCCCGTCTCGTCGTACGCGAGGTCGACACCGTCGACGATGACGCTGCCCATGACTCCCCCTCAGCCCAGAAGCGAGACCGGGCGGTCGCGCCTGCAGGGCTCCCCAACACCGCGGGCGGCGACGATCTTCCACGTCACCGGCGGCTCGGACGACGGGACCTCACTCAGCGGCGGCGGGACGCTCCATACGGTCAGCGAGGCGGCCGGACGTCGCCGCGACCCGGCTCGACGTGGCAGCGACCCCGCGCAGGACCGACGCCAGCGTCCGGCGCGGCCGGCGCACCTCGCGACCCGTCAGGGCCTCGGGGGTGTCGTCCAGGGTGGGCGCGCCCGGCAGGGCGGATCCCGCGTGCTCGCGCGTCATCCGGGTGGCGATCTCCGCGGCGATGGGAAGCATCGCGCTCTCCTTCTCAGTGCTCGGCCTCTGCTGTCGAACACTAGTTATAGCGTTAGTAGGTGTTCAGAGTCAACACCTGTTATCTTCTTTGGAAGAGTCGTGACCCCAGGAGGTGCGGATGCCGGTCGAAGCCTCGCCGGACGCGGTGCTCGTGGAGGACTTCGCGAACACCCGTGACCTGCGCACCTTCATCCCGCGCAACCACCCGGCGCGGGACGGGACCGCGGACGAGATCGCCTCGCCGGAGGCGCTGCGGCGCTGGCTCTCGTCGCGGGGGCTCCTGCCCGAGGGTGTACGGCTGGACGAGGCGGATCACGCCCGTGTAGCCGCGCTACGGGCGGCCCTGCGGTCGGCGCTTGACCGGGGGCGGCCCGGCCAGGCTTCGGCGAGCCGGCCGCTGGACGGCGTCCCGCTACGGGTGGACCTCGCCGCCCCCGGGGGGCCTCGCCTGACCGTTCCGGGGACGGGCGTGGACCACGCGATCGGCGCGATCTGCGCGGCCGCGCTCCGGATGTCTCTCACCGGCGAGTGGTGGCGCCTGCGGGTCTGCGCCGCGGACGACTGCCACTGGGTCTTCTACGACAAGTCCAAGCCGGGACGGGGGCGCTACTGCGCGCCCGACTCGTGCGGCAACCGGGTCAAGACCCGCGAGTACCGCCGACGCAAGGCCGCCCACGCGTGACGGGGCGGCGGCGTGCCGAGGTCGTGAGTCGACCCGCGGTTCCGCGGGTCAGCGCCTGGGGTCCACGTGGATCTTGGGGGCGTCACCCCACGCGGGCCGGCGCGTGCCGGCGAGGACGTCGGCGACGTCGTCCAGGCTGACGGTCGCGGCGACGAGTGGTCGCGGGTCGACGGTGCCCGACGCGTACTGCTCGATGATCCCGTCGAGGCCTCCGGAGGCGCTGAGCACGCCGACGGCGGTGACGTCCGCCAGCGCGATCGCGCGGGTGTCGACGAGGCTGGGCTCCCCCGCGAGCCCGATGAAGACGACGCGCCCGCCCGGCTCGACGACGTCTACCGCGAGGGCCGGCAGGGTTGCCGCGTTGGACGCGTCGACGACGGCGTCGAACGGGAGGTCGGGAAGCGTCTCCTGCGTCCAGACGCGTTCGAACCCCAGGGACCGGGCGAAGGCGGGGGAGTCGCCAGTGCGCCCCATGAGGTGCACCTCGACATCCTGCGTGGCCGCGATCTGCGCGACCAGCAGCCCGATCGTGCCCGGCCCCAGCACGAGCAGCCGCTCCCCGGGCGCGAGGGCGGCGCCGCGGACGGCGCGCAGGGCGTTGCCGCCGGGCTCCACGAGGGCGCCGAGATCGGGCCCGACCGCGTCCGGCAGCGGGTGCAGCGCGCGAGCCGGAACCGGTAGCTGCTCGGCCAGCGCACCCGGCCAGCCGTTGCGGACGCCGATCTCGTAGCGGCGGGCGCACAGGTGCTGCCGCCCGGTCTCGCACCGGGCGCAGCGCCCGCAGCCGAGCATGGTGTCCCCGGTGACCCGTCGCCCGACCCACGACGGGTCGACCTCGTCTCCGACGGCGGAGACCACCCCGACCCACTCGTGACCGATCCGCAGCGGGTACGCGGCCTGTCCGGTGTGCAGGTAGGACAGGACGCCGGTGAAGAGCTCGACGTCGGTCCCGCAGACCCCCGCCCGCTCCACGTCGACGACCACCTCGCCCGGTCGGGCATCGGGTGGGGCGACGTCGCGTACCTCGGCCCGGCCGGGGGCGGTGATGACGAAGGCTCGCATGCGTCCGAAGGATCTCAGAACGACGCTGCCCGTACAGGGGAGCGGTTCGGCCCGGTTTGCCGGACGCACGGGGCGAACGCAGGCGGGGCCTGAACCCGAGGCTGAGCCCAGGGACAGATGGCGTTGTCGAGGACGGCTGAGCCCGTTCGTCGTCATGATGAGGCGGCAGAAGGGCCGCCGCCCCGACCCGAGGAGGAGACGAGATGCGCTACCTCATGCTGATCTACGCCGAGGAAGCCACGAGCCCGCCGCCGCAGTCCGAGATGGACGCCATCCGGCAGGCGTGGATGACCTACGACAAGACGATCCGTGACGCCGGTGTCGCGCTGGAGGGCGAGCCCCTGCAACCGTCGTCCACTGCGACGACGGTGCGGGTCAAGGGCGGCGAGCGCGTGGTGACCGACGGTCCGTTCGCAGAGACCCGTGAGGTCCTCGGTGGGTACTACCTCCTCGACGCCCCAGACCTCGACACCGCCCTGGACTGGGCCGCACGGACCCCGGCGGCCCAGTACGGAGGGTCGCTCGAGGTCCGGCCGATCATGGACTTCCCCCGAGGGTGATGTCGGGGTGAGCGAGCGAGCAGCCGACTCCGTCGAAGCGGTCTTCCGCGAGGAGTGGGGACGGCTGCTCGCCACGCTCGTCCGTTGGCTGGGCGACCTCGACCTCGCTGAGGAGGTCGCCGCCGACGCCATGGCGGTGGCGCTCGAGCGCTGGCCCGTCGACGGCGTGCCCGACCGCCCGGCGGCCTGGCTGCTGACGACGGCCCGCCGTCGCGCGGTCGACCTGCTCCGGCGCCGCCAGGCGTACGCGGCCAAGCTCGCCGTGCTCAAGGTGGAGGCGGAGCGCGACGAGGAGGGGAGCCTCGCCGTCGCACCCTCCGACCCGGACGCGATCGGCGACGACCGGCTCCGGCTGTTCTTCACCTGCTGCCACCCGGCCCTGACGGCCGAGGCCCGCGTCGCCCTGACACTGCGCTACCTGGCCGGGCTGTCCACGGCCGAGGTCGCCCGCGCGTTCCTCGTCCCCGAGGCGACGATGGCGCAGCGCCTCTCTCGTGCCAAGCGCAAGATCCGTGAGGCCGGCATCCCGTACCGGGTGCCGTCGGCTGAGGAGCTGCCGAGCCGCCTCCCCGGGGTGCTGCGCGTTGTGTACGTCGTCTTCACCGAGTCGTACGCGGCCAGCCAAGGCCCCGCTCTCCTGCGCCCCGAGCTCGCCGACGAGGCGACACGCCTGGCCCGGATCCTGCGCCTCCTGCTGCCCGCGGAGCAGGAGGTGACCGGCCTGCTCGCGCTGATGCTGCTCGTGGACGCCCGGCGTGCCTCGCGGACCGACGAGGGGGGCGGGCTCGTGCTGCTCGAGGAGCAGGACCGCTCCCGCTGGGAGCGCGCGAAGATCGAGGAGGGACGGGCCCTCGTCGTGGAGGCGCTGCAGAGCGGGCCACCAGGCCCGTACGCGCTGCAGGCCGCGATCGCCGCCGTCCATGACGAGGCGGCGACGCTCGAGACCACCGACTGGCCGCAGATCGTCGGCCTGTACGACGTGCTGCGCACCGTCGCCCCGTCGCCCGTGGTCGACGTCAACCGTGCCGTGGCAGTCGCCATGGTGGACGGACCCGAGGCCGGGCTCGTGCTGCTCGACGAGCTGGACGGTTCGGGCGCGCTCGACCGCTTCCACCTGCTGCACGCGTCCCGCGCCCGGCTGCTCGAGCGGCTCGGGCGTACGGACGACGCCGTGGACGCGTACCGCCGAGCCCTGGCCCTCGTGGGGAACGAGCCCGAGCGGGCCTTCCTGCAGGGTCGCCTGCAGGGGTGCGAGGCTCAGCCCCCACCGGCCTAGCGACGTGTCACGTGGTCATGGGCGCGCGCCGAAGAGACCCGCGTGCTCGCGGGCGAAGTGGGCGAGCGTCCGGGGCGGACGGCCGGTCAGCGCGAGCACCGTGTCCGTCGTCTGCGCGAGCGCGCCCTCCCGGATGAGCCGGAAGACGCCCACGATGTGGGTGACGAGCCAGTCCGGCATCCCGGCCTCGACGAAGGCCTGCTGCGCCGCCTCCTCGGGTACGTCGACGAACGTGACGGTCCGGCCGGTGGCCTCGGTGAGCGTGGCGGCCACGTCCTCGTACGTCAGCGCCTCGCCGCCGGTGACCAGGTACGTATGACCTTCGTGGCCGTCAGTGACGGAGTGGCCGTCAGTGGCGGAGTGGCCGTCGGGCGCGAGCACCGCCGCCGCGGAGGCCGCGACGTCGCCCGGGTGGATCATCGCGATCCTGCCGCCGTCCGCCGGCGCGAACAGCGAGCCGGTGTGCGCGACCGCCTCCGCGGACGCGAACAGGTTGGTCATGAACCAGGTGGAGCGGAGGACCACGGCCGGGACTCCGGACCGGCCCACGTACTCCTCGATCTGGCCGTGCCACGCGACGCCGGGCAGGGGCGACCCCGGGTCGGCATCGATGGCGGACAGCTTGACGAGCCGCGACACGCCGGCCTCGGCCGCGGCGTCGATCACGGCGCACTCGTCCTCCACCTCGCGGGGGCTGTTGGACGAGGTGAGGAACACCCGGTCCACGCCCTCGAACGCCGTGCGCAGCGACGCCGCGTCCGTGAAGTCGCCGAACGCCAGGTCCGTGCCCGCCGGCAGCACGGTGGCGGCCTTGTCACGGTCCCGGACGAAGGCCCGGACGCGGGCATCCCGGGCGAGCAGCTCACCCACGACGCGCGACCCCACGTTCCCCGAGGCTCCGGTGACGAGGACGGTGCTCATGGGCGCTCCTGTGCTCGGCAGACGGCCGGGATGCTCCCGCCGAGTGTGCCGCGGCCCGGCCCTCCCCGGTGGCGATCGCCCGGAGGGCGCCGTTTCGGACCGTTTTCGGACGCCTGGACGCCGGGTTCCAGCCGGAGATCACCTGGTTGACGGGCCCTGGTCTTGCGCCGACTGTGGGGAGACAGCCCCGGCACGGGGGTCACGGGGAGGGCGCCGTCATGCTGATGACAGGGCACTACCGCTTCGCGCTTCGTCCGGACGCGTCTGCGCCGGCGTTCGAGAACCACCTCACGACGTCGGTGATCCCCGAGGGGCTCCAGCTGACCCGGGTGACCAGTGGCTTCCGCCACCGGCTGCTGCGCGTCACGGACGCGCGGGACCTCTCCGAGCCGGCGAGCGACCGGCTCTCCCCGCAGTACGTGTGGGAGGCCACCGTCACCCTCGTCCAGGGCGGCTACGACTTCGACCAGAACATCGCACGCCTCCAGGACCGTGTCGCCGAGTACGCCACGCTCGTCGGCGTGGACGCCCACGTGAACGCGGCGGACCTCGAGTCGGACAAGACACCGGACGTGCTCCTCATCGGGCACTACCGGTTCGCCCTGCACCGGGACTGCGACGCCGAGGCGTTCCGGAGCCACCTTGTCGCCTCCGTGTTCACCGACAGCTCGCTGCTCCACCCGACGCGGATCACCAAGGGCTTCAGCCACCGTCTCCTCCTGCCGGTCGACGCGTCCGGTGAGGCGGTCGGAGAGCCCGCCGACGGGCTCGGCGCCCAGTACGTCTGGGCCGTGTGGGCCGACCTCGTCAACGACATGGGCTACGACTTCCAGCAGAACGCCGGACGCATCCAGGCGCGCGTCACCGACTTCGCCACGCTGGTCGACGTCGGCGCCTTCACCCACGTCGCCGACGTCGTGTCCTGACCCTCCGACGGCCCGTGCGCGCCCGCCGCCGCGCGCGGTCCGAGTCCTGCGTGCTCAGCCCGTGGCCCGGCCGAGCACGGCCATGGACCGGCTCGCCTGCCGCATCCGGTGAACCGAGTACAGCGTCAGGCCCGCGACGACCAGGCCCATTGGGGGGAAGACGACCGCGCCGACGACGCTGATCGTGAGCCCGAGCAGCACGATCCACCGCCAGCCGCGACGGGAGCGGTCCTGCACCACCTGCTCCGCGTGCAGCTCCGCCGCCGACGGCACGTGGTCGGGTGCGGCCGGCGCCCCGCCGCGACGCAGGCCCAGGGCCAGCGCGCCGAGCGCGAGAGCAGCGAGCACCACGGCGCCGGTGTACGCCTGCTCGACGAACCGAAGGCAGGACAGCAGCGCGAGGCACGCCGCGGCGACGGCAGCTCCGGGTCTCATGCCGGCCACCTAGAACAGCTCCCAGGTCGACACGACGCCGAGGATCATGAGCATCAACCCGGACACGAGCACCCACCACCGGCCCGGGGTCGTCAGGCGGTACTCCTTCGGCAGCACCTTGTGCTCGGTCCAGACGATCGCGAGGCAGAACACGCCGCACATGAGCAGGCCGCCGAGGACGGACGCCGGAGTGACGATGACGACCAGCTCGCCCACGGTCCACACGAGCACGAGCGCAGCCACCATCATGTACGCGTACATGTAGGGGCGGACCGCACGCTGGCCGGCCAGGCGTACCCGCTCGGAGACCGCGCCGAGGCTCTCGTACGCGGTGTAGCTGTACATCTCCCAGAACGCGTACAGCGAACCGAAGAACGCGAAGAGCACCGCGACGTAGTAGAGGTACACGAATGTCGGGTGGATCGCTTCGAGGAAGCCGGCCTGGTGGGTGAGGGTCTGGTCCTCCGCGGGGACGAGCTGGTCCTCGGACAGCAGCGACGCCCCGTTGATCATGAACATCGACGCGAAAAGCACGATCGCGGAGAACGAGATGGCCGCGTCGCCGAGCGGCACCCGGGACCATGCCCTGCCCTTCGCCACCTCCGCCGAGTCGGTCGAGAGGGGCAGGCGCTCACCTCCGCGGCCGGCGTTCTCGAACCGCTCGGTCAGGCTGGCGATGTCCCGGTGCTCCAGCAGCCCCCACTTCTTCTCGCGCAGCATGCCGGCGTAGGCGATGTAGTCGTACGTGCCGCCACCGATCGCGCGAGGTACGCCCCCACCTCGAGCCACCGGGAGCGTGCGGCAATGTCGGGGTAGTCGGCTTCGAGCCAGCCCGCGTACTCGGGGATCGTCGGCACGAGGCCGCCGAGGACGCCGAGCCAGTCGGGTCGGAGCACCACGACGCTCACCGCGACGGCGAGCAGCATGAACCCGACGATGACGGTCTGCGCCTTCTCCATGCGGTCGTAGCCGCCGACCCACGCGAGGACGGCAGAGAGCACGATCAGGAAGGTCGCCCACGCGGTTCCGGTGCCCACGGTGCCCTCGGCGATGAGGTCGCCGATCCCGAGCCCGAGCCCGCTCACCCACGACGGCACTACCGCGATGGACGTCGCGCCGAACACCAGGGGGAACCATCCCTTGGGCCCAGGGAAGAGGGTCGCCAAGCGCGTCATCGGGTGCTCGCCCGCCACGACGGTGTAGCGGTTCATCGAGTACGCCAGCGCGGCCTTCGTAATGGCGGCGACGATGAAGGCCTAGATCAGCGCGTAGCCAAAGATGGAGCCCCCGCGGGACGCGAAGATCATCTCGCCACTGCCGATGTTGGCCGAGGCGATGATGGCGCCCGGCCCGAGGACGCTGACCGCGCCGACGAGCGTCAACCGCCGGGTGAGCTGCGGCGGGGGGTCGGGGTAGCTGAGGGTCCCGACGGACGGGACCGTCGGCGGCTGGCCGGGTGACGTGGTCATGAGGTGCCTCCGGGTTCGGCCGTGGTGGCTCCGAGTTCGGCCGCGGCCAGCCGTTCCATGTGGTGGAGCTTCGTCACGCGTCTGCGGAAGTCCTCGTCCGTGCTGAACGACGCCGTGAGGAAGGCGCGGACGACGTCCTCGGCGATGATCGGTCCGACGATCCACGCGCCTAGACACACGACGTTGACGTCGTCGTGCTCGACGCCCTGGTGGGCGCAGAACGTGTCATGGCACAGTGCTGCCCGGATGCCCGGGATCTTGTTGGCCGCGATGGCCGCGCCCACCCCCGTGCCGCAGAGCAGGACGCCGCGGTCTGCCTCGCTCCGCCGGACGGGGTCGCAGACCTGGCGGGTGACGTCGGGGAAGTCGACTGGCGCGGTGTCGTGCGTCCCCACGTCGACCATGTCGACACCCATCGAGTCGAGGACGTGGCGGACATGGCCTTTTGAGGCCGAGCCCTGCATGGTCGTTACCGAGAGTGACGCGCATCAGGGTCCTCCGGCTGGTCCGGCGACAGAAACAGAAACCTCCGAAACTGGGGCAAATCATCCCCCCATGACGCGCAGCATCTAACCGACAGACATATTTGGATGTCAATGCGTGGCCGGCCGGGGGCTCGTCAGCACGGGTGGACCACGCCGGTGTCCTGTCGGGGCCTGGCAGGTCAGAGCCGAGCCGGGCGCCCGGGCTACACCCAGTACGTGTCGTGCCGGAGGAAGAACTCCCGCCGCTGGTCCTCGTCCATGGCCTCGCGCAGGGCCGCGTCGGCGAGTGTCTCGAAGTAGTCCTCGCGCGGGGCGCCGGGTGCGAAGAGGATCAGCATCGACGCCGGCTCCCCGGACTCGTTGCGGAAGCCGTGGATGCCGCCCTCGGGTACGAACAGGAAGTCCCCGGGCCTCCCGTCCAGCCAGCGCTCACCGTCGTACAGGCGCACTGTCCCCGAGAGCACGAAGAACGACTCGGAAATGGTCCGGTGGAAGTGCGCGCTGGGACCGCCCCGGCCGGCCATGTCCCACCGGTAGAGGCCGAACTGCCCGTTCGTCGAGGCGCCTGTAGCGAGGTAGTGCGCGCCACCACCGGTCGCGTTGACGAGCTCGGGCGGGTGGTCCTCGGGCCGGAACGCCGCGCTCACCTCACCGCCGTCGGCGGTGTACCGGGCCGGGGGGTACGACATGCTCAGCTTCCACTTCCGTACGGCCGCGTGATGATCTCGAGGAAGTGGCCGTCAGGGTCCTCCCAGTAGACGCCGCGCCCCCCGTCGTTCGTGTTGAACTCGCCGGGGCGCGTGCGGCCGGGGTCGGCCCAGTACGTCAGCCCCCGCGCCTGGATGCGTCCGAAGATCTCGTCCCACTCGGGCTCGGAGACGAGGAAGGCGTAGTGCTGGGGGTGGACAGGCTCGTCGATGTCCATGAAGTCGAGCGACACGTCGTTGTCGACCTGGACGACGAGGAACGGGCCGAAAGGCGTCGGTGCCGCGACGCCGAGCATCTCGGCGAGGAAGGCCGACGACTCCCGCTTGTCGCGGACCCGGACGATCGTGTGGTTGAGGTGGACGGGCATCTCATCTCTCCTCTGCTCGGCACCCCCACCTTGCTGCAGACCCCGTCGCCTCGCCCGTGATTTTGCTCGTCCGGCTGCCCCGTTTACCGCACGACGTCGCCACGTCTCGGTGACACTCAAGGCCGACTGCGACTCGTCCGGACGGTCGGCGGGTTCGACGACAGGCACCTTGGGGGGCTCCTGTGAATGCCGTGGGTCAGTACTTCGCCACCGCCGGTCCCGGATCCCTCGTCGGGATCGCTGTCGGGTGGGCCGCGTTCGCGCTGTTCGCGAGCCCCGTGCCGGACTGCGTGGTCCCCGCCTGCCTCCCGCACGACGAGATGTGGGGGATGGCCTTCATGCCCTTCGTCATGCTCGTCGCCGCTCTCGGGGGGCTGATCGGCCTGCTGGTCGGGGTCGTCAAGGGCGACATCCTCTGACCCTCCGACCATCGGTGGTGACCCCGCCGGGCGGTCGACGGCCTGTCGCTGAACTGTCGGACGGCGGTGGGACGGTGTCGGACGAGGCGGTTGCACTGCCACCAGGGCGCGTGCAGGCTGTGGGGAACTCGGGGGGTACGGGGCGAAACCACGTGAGCGGTCGGACGAGGGCGTGACGCGCGTCGAGGTCACGCGGTTCGGTGCGCCCGCGTTCGCCGCGCTGCGGCACGCGCTCGCCGACCTCCGGGGCGGTGACCCGCTGGCGACGGTCGACGTCGCCGTCCCCTCGTCCTTCGTCGGGGTGACGGTCCGCCGCCGGCTCGCCCACCCCGGGCTCGTCGGCGTGCGGTTCGCGCCGCTGCCCCGGCTGATCCTCGACCGTGCCCTGCCCGTGCTCGCCGCCGCGGGTCTCCACCCGGTCACCGCCGCCCAGCGCCGGGCGGCGACCCGTGCCGTGCTCGCGGCGTCCACCTCGGACCTGGGCGCGAGTGCCCGGCGGTCGTCGAGTACGACCGAGGTGATCGCCGGGGTGTTCGCCGAGCTGGACGAGGGTGCGGCAGGAGGGGAGGTCCTCCGGGCGATGGCCGCGGCGGGCCGGTGGCCGGCCGAGCTCGCGGGCCTCTACCGCGACTACCTCGAGGCGGTGGCCCCGGCCGCACTTCCGGCGCGGGTGTGCGAGGCCGCGCTCGCCGGCGTCGGCGGTGCGCCCCTCGTCGTGTACCTCCCGCGTCGGCTGACCCCGACCGAGCTGCGGTTCTGCCAGGGTCTTGCCGCGACCGGGCGGCTGCGCGTCGTCCTCGCGCTCACCGGGGACGACGCCGCGGACCGCGACGCCCTCACGGTCCGCGACGCCCTCACGGTCAGCGACGCGCTCCACCCCGCCGTGGTCGTCCCCCCGCAGGGCCCGACCGGGGTGCGCGTCGAGACCCGGGCCCAGGTCGAGACCCGGGCGCTCCCGGACGCCGAGGAGGAGGCCCGCTACGCCGTACGCCGCGTCCTCGCCCACCTCGAGGCCCAGCCGGACGCACGGCTCGACCGGGTCGCGATCGCCTACCGTGCCGCGACCCCGTACGCCAGGCTCGTCGCCGAGCAGCTGTCCGCAGCCGGCCTGGCGTACCACGCCCCGCGGCAGCGGTCCCTGGCGCAGACGGTGCCCGGCCGGACGACGCTCGGCCTGCTCGCGCTCCCGGAGCAGCAGTGGTCGCGGGTGGCCGTGCTCGACTGGCTGCGCGCCGCGCCGGTCCGCGACGGCGGTACGCCGCTGCCGACCCCGAGGTGGCAGCGCCAGGCCGCCGAGGCCGGCGTCACCCGGGGCCCGGTGCAGCAGTGGGCGACGAAGCTCGAGCGGCTCGCCGTGCGTACCGAGCGGATCGAGGTCGAGGAGGGCGAGACCTGGCCGGCCGAGCGCGCCGCGGACGCGCGGGCGCTCGCGGCCTTCGTCACCGAGACCGCGGGGCGGGTGGACGAGGTGCACGCAGCCGAGTCCTGGGCTGTCGCGGCCGCCTTGCTGCGGGCGATGCTCGACCACCACCTGGGCGGCGCCACGGCGGCCGCGTCCTGGGGCACGCGGCCGGGCATGCTCACCGATCCCGAGGTGCGGGCACGCTGCGACGTCGAACGCGAGGCGTACGTGGAGACGCTCGCCGTCGTCGACGCTCTCGCCGGCCTCGACCAGGTCGCCGTACCGTTCGGCGCCGCCGCACTGCGGGACGTCCTCGCGCAGGAGCTGGCCCGCGGGGTACGCGAGGCGAACGGGCTCGGCCGGGGGGTTCTCGTCGGGCCGCTGTGGGACGTGGCCGGAGCCGACCTCGACCTGCTCGTCGTCGTGGGGGTCGCCGAGGGTGCGTACCCCCCGCGGGGGCACGAGCACCCGCTGCTGCGTGACGACGTCCGCGCGCGGGTCGGGCTGCGGACCTTGGCCGACCGTCGCGCAGCCGAGCGCCGTGACCACCTCGCGGCCCTGGAGTCGGCTGCCAGGGTTGTGCTCACGCACCCGGTGGCGGACGTGCGGGCGCAACGGGGTGCGGAACCCGCGCCCTGGCTGCTGGAGCAGACCATGCCCCGGCTCACCTCACGCGACGCGCGGGCGAGCGCACCCGAGTCGTTCCAGGCCTCCGTCTGCGACGCTGCGCTGCCGGCGTCCTCGGCCAGCGAGTACGACGTCCGGCTGGCCGTGTCGGCGGCACCACTCGGGTCTGCGCATCCCCTCGCGGCCGGCGAGCCCGCGCTCGCCCGCGGGTTGCGCGCGGCCTCCGACCGCATCGGCGGCGTGTTCGGCCCGTGGACCGGCGGTCTCACCCGCCCCGTCGCAGAGCCGGTGACCGCTCGGCTCGACCGGACGCTCTCGGCGACCTCCCTGCAGCGGTACGCCCTGTGCCCGTTCCAGTACTTCCTCGAGAACGTCCTCGGCGTCCACCCCGTCGAGGAACCGGACGAGGACACGTTCGACGTCGCCGTCCGGGGCAGCGCTATGCACAGCGTGCTCGAGCAGCTCGTCCGCACCGCCATCGACACGGACAAGCAGCCGGACGAGCCCTGGACGACGGCGGAGCACGACGGGGCGCAGCGGCTGCTCACCGCGCAGGCCGAGCAGATGCTCGCCAACGGCACCGCCGGACGCCCCACGCCGTGGGCGGTCCAGGTCGAGCGCTGGCGGCGCCAGCTGCGGCAGATGCTGCTCGACGACGACGCGTACCGCATGACGTCCGGCGCGCGCCCCCGTGACGTGGAGCACGAGTTCGGCCGCGCCGACCGCGAGCCGCTGGTGCTCAACCTGCCGAGCGGGCAGGTGCAGCTCGCCGGGTCCATCGACCGGGTGGACGAGACCGCGGAGGGCCATCTCGTCGTACTCGACTACAAGACCGGGCGGTCGAAGTACAAGTACAGGACCTTCCCCGCGTACGGCGAGAGCCCTCCGGACCGGGACCTCACCGAACGCGGCAGGAAGCTCCAGCTGCCGCTGTACGCACTGGCCGCCCGGCGGTCGTACGGCGACGACGCCACGCCCGTGTCGGCGTACTACTGGTTCGTCGACGAGGGGGACGTCCGCCGGGGCGCCCCGATCGACGAGGCGGACGTGACGCGATTCCGTGACGTGCTCGA
Source organism: Actinomycetes bacterium (assembly GCA_050743265.1). Lineage (GTDB taxonomy): Bacteria > Actinomycetota > Actinomycetes > JBOGEN01 > JBOGEN01 > JBOGEN01. Next base: position 1,404 of record JBOGEN010000069.1, on the reverse strand, counting down.
CACCGTGGTGGACGGCATCCGGGGCGGCACGTTCGCCGCCAGGCCGGGGGAGTTCGACGCGCACTTCCGGTCGTTCGAGAGCTGCGGCTGGTGCGCGTACGACCGGGTGTGCAGCACGGCTCGTGACGACCTGTGGGAGCAGGTGCGTCGCGACGACCGGCTGACCCGGTACGCCGCGCTCGCCGAACCCCCGGACGAGCCGACCGAGGAGGGCACGTGACCGCCCGCCCGTTCGACCGGGGCGCGGGGCCCGACAGCCACCGGGCCCGGCCCCGCACAGCCGCCCGGCCCGACCAGGCGGCCCGCACCCGCATCGTCGAGGCGCACGCGGAGAACCTGCTCGTCGAGGCGGGTGCCGGTACGGGCAAGACCAAGGAGCTCGTGGACCGCGTCGTGGCCATGGTCTCGAGCGGGCACCTGGAGTCCGTCCGGAACCTTGCCGCGATCACGTTCACCGAGAACGCCGCCACCGAGCTGCGGACCCGCACCCGGGAGGCGCTCGAGGACGCGGTCGCCAGGTCGCCCGCCGGAGGCGCCGGCGACGGGGGCGGGGGCGCCGCGAACGTGCAGCGCGAACGCTGCCGGCGTGCACTCGAGGAGCTCGACGACGCCGCGATCACGACGCTGCACGGGTTCGCCGCGCGGCTGCTCACCGACGCCCCGGTCGAGGCGGGCCTGCCGCCGGGCTTCCGGGTCCAGGACGCCGTCCGCACCAGCACCGAGCGTGACCAGTGGTGGCGCTCCCGGCTCGACGACTGGTACGCCGACCCGTCCCTCGCGGAGGTCTGGCGTGTGGGGCTCACGCTCGACCTCACCCCGACCGTTCTCCGCGACGTCCTCGTCGCGTTCGACAGCAACTGGGACCTGTTGGTCGACCGTCCCGTCCCCGTCCGGCCGCTGCCGGCGCTCGACCCGGAGCGGTGGCTCGTCCCGCTGCGCGCGCTGCTCGACTACGCGGGCGGGCGGGGTCCGGAGAACGACACGTTGACGTACCGGGTGGACGAGGTTGTCGCGCCGCTGCTCCGTGAGGTCGCGGCGGAGACGGATCCGCTGCAGGCACTCGCCGTCTTCCGCGACGTGCGGCTCCGAGACTGCGGCAACGCGGCCGCCTGGAAGGCCGTCGGGCTCGACAAGGCGACAGCGTGCGGGTTCCTCGAGGAGGCGCGTGGGCACCGCGACGCCGTGCTGACCGACTGCCGGGTCGCGGTGACGACGGCGCTCGCGGAGCGGTTGCGCCAGGCCGCGCTCGAGCACGCCGGTCAGCGGCGGGACCGCGGCGAGGTGTGGTTCCACGACCTGCTCGTCCACGCCGTCCGGCTGCTGCGCGACGACGCGGGCGTCCGCGCCGCGGTCCGCGCGCGGTGGCAGGCCGTCTGCGTCGACGAGTTCCAGGACACCGACCCG
>JBOGEN010000068.1:0-22709 GCA_050743265.1 Actinomycetes bacterium | reverse complement strand
CCCGTGGAGCGGGGCCGGCGACGGCGCAGCGGGAACATGAAGGGGCGCGTGGCGCGGACCTCGTACGTCTTCGTGTCCGGCTACGTGCTGCTCCTGATCGCGTTCGGCGTGTTCCCCACTCTCTACGCGCTGAACATGTCGGTCCTCGACCCTGAGGGCAACTTCGTCGGTCTCGACAACTTCTCGCAGGTGACGCAGGACTTCCGGTTCCTCCCCGCGGTCGCGCATGTCGGCGCCTTTCTCGCGGTCTGGCTGGTCTCCCTGCTGGTGCTCGTGACCCTTCTTGCCCTGATCGTGCACGCCATGGGCCGCCGATGGTTGAGCTCGAGCGTCCGGTTCATCTACTACATCCCGGGGGCGCTGGCCGGCGCCTCGTCGGTGGTGCTCTGGCTCTTCGTGCTCGACCCCCGGGTCAGTCCGGTGTCGTTCGTGCTGCGCGCGTTCGGCTTCGAGACGTTCGTCCAGACGGTCTCACCCGGCAACCTGCCCGTGATCTTCGCCGTCATCGCGTTCTGGACGGGCGCCGGCGGGTGGGTCGTGGTGATGTACGGCGCGCTCAACAGCATCCCCGACGAGATCCTGGAGGCGGCGCGTATGGACGGCGCCGGCGCGGTCCGCACGGCCCTGCACATCCAGGTGCCGATGCTGCGCAAGTGGATCTCCTACATGGCGATTACGTCACTGGCCGCGGGGGCCCAGCTCTTCGTCGAGCCGCGCGTCCTCTCCCAGGCGAGCCACGCGGTCGTACCGGCGGACTACTCGCTCAACCAGCTGGCATACCTGTACGCGTTCAAGCATCAGGACCTGGGCGGCTCCGCCGCGATCGCGGTCATGCTGCTCGTCGTCTCCCTGGCGCTCAGCTTGATCTTCGTCGTCCGCGGAGGGCTCTTTGCGCGGGACTAGCAGCGAGACACGGTACGAACTCACCCCGGGCGCCTGGCTGGGGCGGGCCACGGTCGTGGTCGTCGCCGTCTTCTTCGTCGCGTTCTTCGCCCTGCCGATCATCTGGCTGCTCATCTCGGCCGGGAAGTCGCCGAACGCGCTCGTCACGACCGGCCCGTTCGTGCCGGGCAGCGTCAGCGATCTCGCCGCCAACTGGTCCGCCCTGGTCGAGTTCCAGGACGGCATCATGTTCAGGTGGCTGCGCAACTCCGCCTACTACTCGTTGGCCGCGCTCGCCATCACGTTGGTGACCACGATCCCCGCCGGCTATGCGCTGGCACTCGGCGAGTTCCGTGGGCGGCAGGTCCTGATGACGACGACGTTGGTCGTGATGCTGATCCCGAACACTGCCCTCGTGCTGCCGATCTTCCTCGAGCTGTCCACCGCCGACCTGATCGGCAAGCCGCTCGCGGCGATCCTGCCCTTCTCGTTCTACCCGTTCGGTGTGTACCTGACGTACATCTACTTCTCGACGAGCGTGCCGCGTGAACTGCTGGCCGCCGCACGGATCGACGGCTGTGGTGAGGTCGGCGTCTTCCTGCGGATCGCCCTGCCGTTGGCCAAGCCCGTCATCGCGCTCGTCGGGTTCTTCAGCTTCGTCGCGAACTGGAACAACTTCTTCCTGCCCTTCCTCACGGTTCCCGGTGCCGCTGCACCCGTACAGGTGGGCTTGACCGAGCTGCTGTCAAACGTTCCGGCGTTCAACCCGACCGCGGCGGGCGTCACGCCGATCCAGCTTCCGGTGCTCGCCCTCGCCGCGCTGCTCGCCGTCACGCCGGTACTGCTGGTCTTCCTCTTCTCCCAGCGGTTTCTCGTCGCCGGCCTGACGGCCGGCGGGACCAAGGAGTGACCGTCCCCGGACGTGCACGGGGAAGCGGGCGCGCCGCATGGCGTACGGACCTGGCGCTCCGGCCGAAGGAGGTCTGGCACCTGCTGTGCCGCACCTGATCGATGCCCACGTCCACGTCTGGGAACGTGACAGGCACCCGCAGCCGTGGATCGACCGGCCAACGATGGCCGCGATCGACCGCGACTTTTCCCCGCGTGAGGCTCTCGCGCGGCTCGCCGAGCACCGTGTCTCAGGCTGCGTCGTCGTGCAGTGCGTCAACGAGAGCACCGAAGCGGCGGACCTGCTGGCGGACGCGGCTGAACTGGACGAGGTGCGCGGCGTCGTCGGCTGGGCGGACCTGACCGGTGACGTACCGGCCCAGCTCGCGGAGCTGAGAGGAGGAGCCGGAGGCCACAAGCTCGTGGGGATCCGGCACGTGACGTTCGCGGAGGACGATCCCTGCTGGCTGGCCCGAGACGACGTCGGGCGTGGGCTCGCGGCCTCGGCCAGGCGGGCTTGACGTTCGACGTCCTGGTACGGCACGAGCAGCTACGGCTGGTCAGTGAGGTCGCACGACAGCACCCGACGACGACCTTCGTTCTCGACCACATGGGTAAGGTCCCGATAACCACGACGGCGCTCGTGACCTGGGCGAGAGACCTCGCGCTCGTCGCCACCGCCCCCAACGTCGTCGCGAAGCTTTCCGGCGTGGCGACGGAGGACGACCGGGCCGCGTGGTCGGTGGACCGCCTCCGGCCGGTCGTCGAGCATGCCCTCGCGACCTTTGGACCGGACCGGCTGCTCTTCGGCTCCGACTGGCCGGTGGTCGAGCTGGCCGGAGGGTACGGCCCCTGGCTGTCGGCGTACCTCACGCTGACCGACGACGTGCCGGCCGACGAGAGAGCGGCCCTGGACGGTGCGAACGCCAGCCGCATCTACGGCCTCGCATGAGAAGCGTGCCGACGCGGACTCTCGGAGCGTCCGGGGTGCGGCTGTCGGAGGTCGGCTTCGGCGCCTCGACGCTCGGCAACCCGGGCCGTGCGGTGACCGACGACGACGCGCAGCGGGCGGTTGAGCACGCCTGGCACCGCGGGATCCGGTACTTCGACACCGCCCCGCACTACGGGCTCGGCCTGTCCGAGCGACGGCTCGGACGCGCTCTCCTGGGGCGGCCCCGCGAGGAGTACGTCGTCTCGACCAAGGTGGGGCGCCTGCTGGAGCCGCACCCGCAGCCGACACCTCTGGATGACGACGGCTTCCTGGTCCCCGGGAACCTGCGTCGCGTCTGGGACACCACCCCGGACGGCGTGCGCCGGTCGCTCGATGAGTCGCTCGGCCGCCTGGGCCTCGATTACGTCGACATCGCCTACGCCCATGACCCCGACCAGTACCGGCCCGAGGCGGGGCTCGATGCACTGGAAGCGCTGGCCGACGTGCGCTCCCAGGGCGTGGTCCGGGCAATCGGTGTGGGCACCAACCAGCCGGACCAGGTCCCGGGCCTGTTCGCGGATGGCTTGGCCGACGTCGTCATGGTCGCCGGCCGGTACACACTGCTGGAGCAGGGTGGCCTTGCCTCGGCGCTCGACCCGGGAAGTGCCCGCGGTGTCTCGATCGTTGTCGCCGGCGTCTTCAACTCCGGACTGCTGAGCCGGCCGTGGCCGACGGACGACGCTCGCTACGACTACGGCCAGGCGTCGGCGGGCATCGTCGCGCGGGCACGGCGCCTGGCCGCAGTGTGCGAGCAGCATGGAACGACGCTGCCGGCTGCTGCCATTGCCTTTCCGCTGCTCCAGAGTTCGGTGGCCGGCATCGTCCTGGGCATGCACACGATCGAGCAGATCGACGCGAACCTGGACCGCTATGCGGCGGGCGTGCCGCCTGAGCTCTGGGATGACTTGCGCGAGAGCGGCCTGGTCGACCCCGCGGCCCTACCGGAACCGCACGCTTGAGCACCCCGGGGGACCGCTCTCGTGGCTCAGACCCAGTACATGTCGTGGCGCAGGTCGGACTCCCGTCAGGGCGTCACCCTGGAGGCCCCGCGGCGGGCGGCTTCGGCCAGGGTCTCGAAGTAGTCCTCGCGCGGGCGCGCCCGGCGCGAACAGGATCAGCGTCGACGCCGACTCGTCCCGTCTCGTTGCGGAAGCCGTGGAAGCCAACCGTCCGAGCAACAGGTAGTCGCCGACCGGCGCGTCGATGCTGCGTTCGCGTCCTCCTGGCGCCGCCGGCCGCCGACCCCGGCATCACCGACGACGAGCGCCGCACCATCGCCGAGATGATGGCCAAGGGCACCCGTCGCGCGGCCCAAGAGCGCGACCCCACCGATCGCCACAGTGAACGCACCGCCAACGGCGGCATACCCATGCCTCGGTTGATCATGACCGTGCTCGTACGCCCGTGCCTCGCGCCGCACACCTGTTCCGGCCTCGGTCGCGTGCTCACGTCGGGGACGGGTTGTCGCCTCCCTGGCCGGCACGTCTCCACCGCGCTCGCTCGGGAACCTCGGGTTGCCCTCCGACTACCCCCGTCAGCGGGCCTTACCCGGCCCTGGCCTGCAGACCTGTGCGCAACGCGGCTGCGTGTCCGGCCGCCGGTGGGGGGTAGACCGCTACCAGTCGCATGATCACAAGGCGGCAACGGCGGAGGGAGTCGAGATGGTGCGCGTGGGGTTCTTCCTGTCGACTGAGGAGTACACACCGCGGGAGCTGCTGGACCAGGCCCAGCTTGCCGAGCGCGCCGGCTTCGACGCGCTGTGGATCAGCGACCACTTCCACCCCTGGAACGACGCCCAAGGGCAGAGCCCGTTCGTCTGGTCGATCATCGGCGCCCTCTCCCAGGTGAGCGCTCTGCCGGTCAGTACCGCCGTGACCTGCCCGACGGTGCGGATCCACCCTGCTGTGATCGCGCAGGCGGCGGCAACCTCCGCCGTCCTTCACGACGGCCGGTTCGTGCTGGGAGTGGGTACGGGTGAGGCGCTCAACGAGCACGTGCTCGGTGATGCATGGCCGAACATCGACGTCCGACTGGAGATGCTCGAGGAGGCCGTCTCGCTGATGCGTGAACTGTGGGCCGGCGGTTTCGTCACCCGACACGGACGTCACTACACCGTGGAAAACGCGCGTATCTACACGCGCCCGGACAAGCCACCCCCGGTGTACGTCTCGGCGTTCGGACCCAAGGCCGTCGACGTGGCTGCGCGCATCGGCGACGGGTTCGTCACGGCCTCGCCGGACGCAGATCTGATCCGCCGGTTCCGCGTCGGCGGTGGAGACAACAAGCCAGTTCAGGGCGGGATGAAGGCGTGCGTCGTCGGTGACGAGGCGACGTCGCGGAAGACCACCCTTCGGCTGTGGCCCAACACCGGCGTCCCCGGGGAGCTCGCGCAGGTGCTTCCGTCGCCCCGGCACTTCGAACAGGCCGCTCAGCTCGTCACCGAGCATCACGTGGCGCAGTCCGTCGTCTGCGGGCCGGACGCCGAGGCCCACCGCAGCCGGGTGCGCGAGTACGTGGACGCCGGCTGCGACGAGGTCTACGTCGCCTGCATCGGCGAGGACTACCGCGACTTCTTCGAGCTGTACCGGGACGACGTGCTCCCGCACGTCAAGGGATGACGGCTGGGTCGCTGCTCTCCAGCGGCGTCCGGACGGGGGAAGCCGTGGCCGGGTGCGTCTCCGGCGTGTCCGCAGGCCTGACCATTCACGCGTCCCTACGGTGACGCGGGTGAGCGGGCAAGACCACCGGACGACGAGGATGGCCGCGCCCGCCGTCCTGCTGATCACCGCTCTGCTCGTCGGGGCGTGTGCGAGCGAGCAAGAGCCCGAGGTCCAGCGGGTCGCTGTGTCGTTCCTGCGTGCGATCCAGGACGGGGACGGGGCCGGTGCCTGCGCGCTGCTCGCCCCGGAGACCCGCCGCAAGGTCGTCCAGTCGGCGGGGGCGGCCTGCGAGGCCGCGGTGATGCAGGAGGAGCTTGCCAACGGCACGGGGCCGTCGTCGGAGCCCGGGTCGGTTCGGGTCTTCGGCAGGTCGGCGCAGGTCGTGCTGGCCTCGGACACGCTGTTCCTCGGCCAGTTCTCGGGCGGGTGGCGCGTGACGGCGGCCAGCTGCACGCCTCGCGGAGACCGCCCGTACGAGTGCCAGGTGCAGGGAGGCTGACGTGCGCACGGTTTTCGCGGGCTACCTCGTGGCCATCGCCGCAGGGCTTGTCTACTTCGGCGTCATCGCGCTCCTCGGGCGGTGACCCGGGTGCGGCGCTTCCTGCGGGACAACGGGCTCGGCCTCGCGTTCGGCGCACTCTTCCTCGGCGCGCTGGTCGGCCAGGCCCTCGTCGGGCACGCGGCCTTCAACGACCAGCAGGTGGCCCAGGGGCTCGCGCAGATCTCGCTCGGCGGGTACGTGACCTCGTCCGACTTCGCGGTGGACGTGATCGAGAACTGGCAGTCGGAGTAGCTGCAGTTCTTCCTCTACATCTACGGGACGGTGTGGCTGGTACAACGTGGCTCGCCCGAGTCGAAGGAGCTGGACCGCGCGGGACGGGAGACCGACAAGGAGCAGCGGATCGGCCCGCACGCCACGGAGGGCTCGCCCGCCTGGGCTCGTACCGGAGGGCTGCGCACGGCCCTGTTCTCCCGCTCCCTCGGGCTCGTCATGGGCGCGGTGTTCCTCGCCTCGTGGGTCGTGCAGTCCCTCGCCGGGCGCATCGCGTACAACGAGGACCAGCTCGCAAACCTGCAGGACCCTGTCTCGTGGTTCCAGTACGTCGTCTCCCCCGACTTCTGGGGCCGCACCCTGCAGAACTGGCAGTCCGAGTTCCTGGCGGTCGGGTCGATGGCTGTCCTCTCGATCTACCTGCGCCAGCGCGGGTCGCCCGAGTCCAAACCGGTCGGCACTCCCCACGACGCCACCGGCACGACCGGCTGAACGGGCCTCGCCCAGCAGCATGGCCCCGACCGGGTCACGGCGAGATGAGTAGCGCCTGTGGGGCGGCCTGTTTCATCCGGGTGCTGAGCCATCTGATCTGGGCCTCTGTCTCGTGGGCACACCGCTCGACGGTCCGGATGACCTCGCGGTCGCGGGCGCCCTTGCCCGCTTGGCCGACCATCGTCGGGGTGATGTCGACGAAGCACGCGAGCATGTAGAGGTCCTGCAGGTCGCGGAGCAGGCCCAGCGGGCCCGCGCGGGGCCCGGCTGCCCTCGGGCAGCACCCAGAGGATGGGACATCACCGCCGACCGGATCGCCGTCCGGGACTACCGGAGGAGCACCGATGAGCCAGACGGTTGCCGACCACGTCCTGCAGCGCCTGCGCGAGTGGGGGGTGGAGCACGTCTTCGGCTACGCCGGCGATGGCAATGGGAGGAATGGGCCGACACACGGCTCGTCGTGGCCGTGCTGCACAACAACCACCTCAACCAGGTCACCTGGGAGCTGCGCGCGATGGGCGGATCCCCGCAGTTCCTGCCGTCCCAGCAGCTGCCCGACTTCCCCTACGCCGGGTATGCCCGCAGCCTCGGGCTGCACGGCGTGCTCGCGGACAAGCCCGACCAGGTCGTCCCGGCTGGGATTCGCTGGCCGCGGGCCGGCCGTGCCTGGTCGAGTTCCACACCGACGCGGCCGTCCCGCCGATCCCCCGCACGCGACGTGGGAGCAGGTCGAGAAGGCGCTCACCTCGATCGTGCGAGGCGACTCCGACCGGGTCGACGTCGTCAAGGAAGGCGTGAAGAGAGCGCTTGCCGAGCTCAACCCACGCCGCACGCGAGACTGAAGCCTTCGGCCGTCTGCCGGCACAGCGAGCGACACGAAGCCGGACAAAGACGCCCTGGCCTGGGATTTCCGGCACCCAGATGCTGCCGGTCGGGGTGCATGGAGGTGGGGCCTCGGGGTACCAGATGGCGCGTTCGAGGGCTCCTCGCCGACTCGGGGGCCGAGGGATGCGGACGCCGTCGGACGCCGGAGCCGGACAACCCGAGGAGGTGGGGACGTGGACGCGATCACCGTCCTGCGCGAGGACCACGAGAAGGTGCTGGCGATGCTCGACCAGCTCGAGATCGCTCTGAACCTGAGCCATGGGGAGGCCCAGGGGCTCGAGCCGCACAAGGACCTGCTGGCCACACTCGTCATCGCCGAGTCGCAGCACGAGGCGGTCGAGGAGCAGGTCTTCTGGCCGGCTGTGCGCAAGCACGTGCCCGGTGGGGACGCGCTGGCGGCTCACGCGGTCGAGCAGGAGACCCAGGCCAAGCACGTCCTCGACCGCATCGACAGCGCGATCGGACCGCTCCACCCCGAGCTGACCACCCTCGTCGCCGACTTCATCAAGGACGGCCGCGCACACATCGCGTACGAGCAGGAGCAGGTCTGGCCCAAGCTCCAGCAGTCCCTCGACGCCGACGCCCTCGACGAGCTCGGCGAGAAGATCGCCAAGGCCAAGAACACCGCGCCCACCCGTCCGCACCCGCACACCCCTCCCAAGCCCGGTGTGCTCAAGACGGCAGGGGCCGGCGCCAGCCTGGTCGACCGCGCGAGGGACGCCATCACGGGGCGGGGGAAGCATCGTCCATGACGTGCTGGCCGAAACGGGGTGAGGAGGCTGCCAGGGTCACTCACGGCGTCGACGCGGCGGGCGGGTCGACGTCGTGGGACCCACCGGCAACCTCGGCACCGCCGCGCCGCCCATGTGACCGCGGCTGACGCGGTCGGCATTGAGGCGCACGGCACGCGCTGCCGGGGCTCACGCTCGAGGCGCGGCCGCAGAACCGTACCGGGCCGCTCAACCTGTACTCACCGTCCGATGCGTTCAACGAGTCAGACGGTCTGGTGGGCCTGCTCATCGGTGCGCATGCCGGCGTCCTCCTCGATGCGACCCGTCAGCGCGGCGATCTCCGCCGGGCGTTGCGTCCCGTGATGTCGCGATGGGGTGTCCGTAGGTCGACCACCAACCGGAGACTATGCGGAGGGGGAAGGACCCGTGGAACGAGGCAGCGACAAGCGCGCCTGGCCAGGACGAAGCCATGAAGCAGGAGGTCGAAGGGCTCGTCCACGGCCGCCACTCCACCCGTGCCCACGAGCGGAACGATTCAGAGCCGGTCGACGAGGGCCAGCAAGATCCCGACCTCGACCCCGCGGGCAGCCTTGTCGGAGGTGCTCCTCCCGGAATGAGCGAGGAGGACGTCACAGAGCGCGGCGAGCTCGCACGATGGCTGTACGCAACCAGGTATCCCAAGACCGGGTGCTGACCTGGTGCGCGAGGCACGAGAGCGCAACGCCCCCGACGAGCTCGTCCAGAGGGTGGAAGCCCTTCCGGCGCATGCGATCTTCCGGAACGTGCAGGGGATCTGGCGTGCTCATGGTGGTGGAGTCGAACCTCAGCGCTTCTGGCGACGTGCTGGCCCGACGGCCTCCGCCGGGCGACACGCGAGGACGCACGTGGAGTACTCGTGGCGATATGCAGGAAAGCCGCGCGTCGTCACGTGCGACTGGCCGGTGCCGGAAGGGATGGAGGCGCCCCCGATGGAGCGAGATCAGAACCTTGCGACATATCGGAAGAGGCGGAACTTCGCCGGATGCGCGAACCTCGTGGTCTGCCCGCCGCGGCAGCCCACCCGGTTCGTGGTCCAGCAGCACGACTCGCGCGCAGCAGGTGACCCAGCCGCCGAGCGCCCAGCGCGGCGCCGGACCCGTCGTGCAAGGCCTGAGTCAGGCCCGGTCGCGTACGGCCTCGGCGCCGGCCTGCCGGGCGCAGTGGGCGCAGCAGTAGATCTCGTCGCCCGCCTGGACGCCATGACCGATGACCGCGATGCCACAGTGCACGCACTGCGGAGCAGCGCGCGCGATCGCGCACTCGAAGCTGTCGAAGATGAAGGACTCCCCCTCGTGGGAAGTCAGCGTGAACGCCCGGTCGTAGTCGTTCCCGCACACCACACAGACCGCCATGTCGGCTCCATCCGCTCGAGGGCCGTCCGTCCGAAGGCCGGGACGGGCTCATGGCGGACTACCCAGCAGACCCACCATTACCCGGCAGGCGGTCATCTCGTGGTCCAGGCACCGCCACCCGTACGCCGTGCTGGCTGGCGGTCACGTGCGGTCCGCTCGCGGTGTGCACGTTTCTTCCCCGGCCCTCGGGTACACCGACAGAAGCCGACAGGGACAGGAGGCTGATCATGAGCAGTGCCACCGAAACCGGCCACGTCACCGGAACCAAGGACAAGGACTACAACGTCATCTGGTTCACCGAGACGTGCCTGAGCAACGCCCTGCGCCTCGAGTCCTACATCCAGGACGCGGAACGGGACGGGGACGGCGAGCTCGCCGACTTCTTCCGCCGCGCCCAGGCCGAGAGCCGCAAGGGCGCCGAGCAGGGCAAGGCGATGCTGGCCCGCAGGCTCGCCGGATGACCTCTCGTCGGCTGACACTGAGCCGGCTGACACTGAGCCGGCTGAGGCAATGACGAGGATCACGACGAAGGGCGCGCCCCGTGCAGGGCGCGCCCTTCGAGGCGTGTGCTGTCGTCAGCGGCCCGCGGCCTCCTCCAGGTGGGCCTTGGTCATCCGCGACCGCCCCTTGATGCCACGCACATGCGCGCATCTGGTCTCAGGCCTCGCAGGCGCGCATGGGCACCAGCGGCCCCGACCGCTGCGGCATCCAGGCAACGGGCCAGCCGGTACCTCGCCGAGCTAGCGGCCGCGGCAGCGGCCACGCCGAGCCGATCGTCCAGGTGTCCCGGCTCGGCGGCTGTGGCGGTCAAGCGGCCAATGCCCGGGCGCTGGCAAGTCGTGACTGCAACTCAGGTCTGGCGTGACGGAGGCACACCCACCCCCCTCGTGAACTCGCGCGTTTGTGGCACGCCACCAGGGCGGCGATGCCGGTGTTGCCGCAGGACTTAACCCGCTCCAGGTCCACGATGCACCGCGTCTCGCCTCGTTGGATCAGGCGGTGCAGCGTGTTCAGCAGGCACACGCCGACCTCGGTGTCGATGTGTCCACTCAGGCTCAGTTCAACATGGCTCACTCCTTGTCGCAGGGTCATCAGGGGCCATCTGCCGCCTGGTACATCACCCGCCCAGATGCGTGTCATGACGCCTGATTCGGGACTTCGCGCCAACGCTGCGGTTGTCGGTGGCCGGAAGACCCGGTGACGAGGCTGACTCATCGGATACCCCCTTTGGGACCATCCCCGAGCACAGGTGGTCTACCCGCCTGTGCCGGTCTATTCCTGTTCCAATCCGGCAACCAGTCCAGGGCTCAGCCAGAGCTGTACGACCCCCGGCACCGTTGCCGTGAGCGGTCGCCGCGACTTGGGCGACCCGCCCGGGACAGACCAGAGGGACGGACGGGCTCGGCCACCAGTGCAAGCGAACCAAAGTCTCGCGACTATCCCGGGCGATGCTCCTGTCGACGGCGCCTGGAAGAGCGCGGCACGTTGCCGCGGATTTGCCGCAGCCAGCCGTGAACCACGGCGCACAGCCGGACACAGTTGGACGCCGGAACGATCAAGAGCGGGCCCGGTCGACGACCGGAACCCGCCTATGAACTGCATGTTTGCTGGTGATCACCAGTGGTGGCAGGTGCAGGGTTCGAACCTGCGTAGGCTGAGCCGGCGGATTTACAGTCCGCTCCCTTTGGCCACTCGGGCAACCTGCCAGGACGTCGCCGTACGTGCCTGGCGACGCCGGTCAGAATAGCGGACAGTCCGCCCCACTCCGCCACCCCGGGGGAAGCCGCGGGAGGACGCGCGGACCACCCCCGTGACCACCCAGACGAGGCGCCGGGCGAGAGGCTCGGCGCGGTCCGCACGGCCCCGGTACGAGGTCGCTAGGGTGTCCCGGTGGCCGACTCTTCCTTCGACATCGTCAGCAAGGTCGACCGTCAAGAGGTCGACAACGCGCTCAACCAGGCTGCCCGCGAGATCTCCCAGCGCTACGACTTCAAGGGCACTGGCGCCTCGATCGCGTGGTCCGGTGAGGCCGTCGAGATGCGGGCCGGCTCCGAGGACCGGGTGAAGGCCATCCTGGACGTCTTCCAGAGCAAGCTCGTCAAGCGCGGGGTCTCGCTCAAGGCGCTGGACGCAGGCGAGCCGCAGCCGTCCGGCAAGGAGTACCGCCTGGCCGCGGCCCTCCAGCAGGGCATCTCCCAGGAGAACGCGAAGAAGGTCGCCAAGATCATCCGCGATGAGGGGCCCAAGGGTGTGAAGGCCCAGGTGCAGGGAGACGAGCTGCGGGTCAGCGCCAAGAAGAAGGACGACCTGCAGGGCGTCATCGCCCTGCTCAAGGGCCAGGACTTCGACTTCGCGCTCCAGTTCACCAACTACCGGTAGCCCGGGTGGACGCGCAGCCGGCGGCGGTCCTGCACGTGGCCGACGCGCAGGCGGCTGCCGGGTGGTACCGCCGACACCTCGGGTTCACCACCGAGTGGGAGCACCGGTTCGCCGCCCGGGCTCCCGCCAACCCTCAGCGCTGGTAGCCCGCCATCGACTCCAGCCGGGCGATCCGCTCCGCCATCGGAGGGTGGGTGGAGAACAGTCCAGCGAGGCCGCCCGCACGGAACGGGTTCGCGATCATCAGGGACGACGTGGTCTGCAGACCCGGTTCTGGTGGCAGGGGCAGCTGCCTCGAGCCCATCTCGAGCTTGCGCAGCGCGCTGGCCAGCGCCAGCGGGTCACCGGTGACCTGCGCCCCGGACGCGTCCGCCTGGTACTCGCGGGACCGGCTGATCGCCATCTGGATGACCCCGGCCGCGACCGGCCCGAGGATCAGGAGCAGCAGGCCACCGAGGATGCCGCCGCCTTCGTCGTCGTCCCCGCCGAAGGGCAGGAACCAGGCGATCTGCGCCAGGAACATCACGACCGTGGCCAGGCCCGCGGCGACGGACGAGATGAGGATGTCGCGGTTGTAGACGTGCGAGAGCTCGTGGCCGAGGACGCCGCGCAGCTCGCGCTCGTCCAGGATCTGCAGGATGCCTTCGGTGCAGCAGACGGCCGCGTGGCGGGGGTTGCGGCCGGTCGCGAAGGCGTTCGGGGCCATCGTCGGCGAGACGTACAGCGCGGGCATGGGCTGGCGGGCGGCGGTGGAGAGGTCGCGCACGATCCGGTACATGCCGGGCTGCTCGGCTTCGCTCACGGGCCGGGCACGCATCGACCGCAGCGCCAGCTTGGCGCTGTTGAAGTAGGCGAAGCCGTTGACGCCCAGCGCGATGAGGAACGCGATGGCCAGGCCCGTGCTGCCGCCGAGGGCGCTGCCGATCACGAGGATCAGCGCGGACAGCAGACCGAGCAGGGCGGCGGTCTTCAAGCCGTTGTGCTGGCGGTGCACAGGGTCCTCCTCACGGGACGGCGGGACGTCCACCGTCGACTGGCAAACGCACGGCCTCCCTGGCCCGTTCCCAGGGCACCGGCCCCCCACACCGGAGCCGCCGGGGTCAGGCGTCCGCTCAGGGACACCGGCCCAGCCTGTCCGGTCAGGGCACGCCGGCCGCGATCCCGGGGACGACCTGGAACACCAGCTCGGGCGAGACCGAGAGGGCGATGGAGGCCACGGCGGTGACCGCCAGGGCGGCAGTGAGCCCCATCGGGGGCCTGCCGAGCCGGGGCGGCCCGGGCGCGGCCTGCAGGGACGGTGCGAACAGCGTCACCGCCCAGGCCAGGTAGTAGTAGAGCCCGATCACCGTGTTCACGGCCACCACCACAGCGAGCCAGCCCACCTCGCCCTCGACCGTGGCGCGGAAGATCGCCACCTTCGCGAACAGGCCGGACAGCCCCGGCGGCAGACCCGCCAGGCAGGCGAGGAAGAACACCAGGCCGAGGGCGGGCAGCGGGGCGCGCCGGGCCAGGCCGCGGTAGTCCTCGAGCAGGTTGCGCGGCCGCTCCCGACCGACCACCGACACGACGGCGAACGCGCCGAGGTTCATCGCCACGTAGATGAGCAGGTACACCACGGTGGCGCCGACCGCGTCGCCGAGGCTCTCGTCCCGCCCGGTGGCCGCCGCGGCGGCGCCCAGCGGGGCGAGCATGTACCCGGCCTGCGCCACGGACGACCAGGCGAGCAGCCGCACCGCCTGCGTCTGGCGGAGCGCGACGAGGTTGCCCACGGTCATGGTCGCCGCGGCGAGGACGGCGACGAGCGGCCCCCACACGTCCGCGTACGGGCGGAACGCCTCGACGAGCACGAGCAGCAGTCCCACGAACCCGGCGGCCTTCGACACCACCGAGAGGTACGCGGTGACGGGCAACGGCGCGCCGACGTACGTGTCGGGCGCCCAGAAGTGGAACGGCACCGCGGCCACCTTGAATGCGAACCCGGCCACAGTGAGGCCCACGCCGAGCGCGGTGATGGGCATGCGCGCCCCGGGGTCCGAGAGGGCCTCCCGGACGGCGGCGAAGTGCACGGCCCCCGTGACGCCGTACACGAGGCTGATGCCGTACAGGGTGACCGCGGCGGAGACGACCGAGACGAGGAAGAACTTGAGCGCCGCCTCGGTCGACCGCCCGTCGTACCGCCGCAGGGCCACCAGGCCGTACGCGGGCAGCGACACCACCTCCAGCGCGACGACGAGCGTGAGCAAGTCCCCGGCCGCGGCCAGCGTCAGCGCCCCGGACAGGGACGCGAGCACGAGGAAATGGAACTCCCCCGCCGGCAGCCGGGTCTCGTCGACGGCGTGGACGGCGAGCAGGACGACCACGGCCGTGCCGAGCAGCATGGCCGCCTGCAGCACCAGGGCGAGGTCGTCCGCGACGTAGGAGCAGGCTGCGCCGCCGGCGCCTCCCGCACCCCCGGCGCCACCGGCGCCACCGCCTCCTGACCCACCGGGCAGACCCCCCGGCAGGCAGAAGGTGCGCCGCGGAGCGCCCGTCGACCAGCCCTGCCAGGCCACGAGGGCGAGCGCACCGCCGAGCGCGGCGAGGTTGGCGCCGGGCAGCGCCCACCGCCCCGCGGTCCCGCGCAGGTCCGCCACGAACAGGTCGGCCACGAGCAGGACGATCGCGGCGAGCGCGACGAGCAGCGGTGGCCCGATGGCGAGCAGGTCGACTGCCTGGATGCCGCTCACGAGCCGACCCCTGGGGCGTTGGCCACTCCCGGCAGGTTCGCCACGGCCGGGTCGGACAGCCCGAGCAGCGCGTCCGGCCACAGCCCGAGCACGAGCGCGAGGGCCACCAGGGGCGCCCAGGCCGCCCACTCGATGCGGGCGACGTCCGGCAACGGGTCACCGATGCGCTCCGGGGCGCCCTGCGCGACCCGTCGTACGACGACGAGCAGGTACGTCGCGGTGAGCACGGCGCCCACCCCGGCACCCGCCATGAGGACGAGGAACAGCCCGCGGTCGAGCCCTTCCCCCGGCCGGAAGGCCCCGAGCATCGCGAGCATCTCCCCCCAGAAGCCCGCCAGGCCGGGCAGCCCGAGGCTGGCCACCGCGCCGAACGCGAGCAGCCCCCCGAGCCGCGGGGAGCGCGCGTACAGGCCGCCGCCGAGTGCGGCGATGTCGGTGGTGCCGGTGCGGTCCTTGATGCCGCCGACGAGGAAGAAGAGCAGGCCGGTGATGAGGCCGTGCGCGACGTTGGCGAAGAGGGCGCCGTTGATGCCGGCCGGGGTGAGCGTGGCGATGCCGAGCAGGACGAAGCCCATGTGGCCCACGGACGAGTACGCGATGAGCCGCTTCAGGTCGACCTGGGCGAGGCAGGCAAGCGACCCGTACAGGATGCCGACGACGGCGAGGACGCCCAGCCACGGCGCCGCCTGCTCCGCCCCCTCGGGGACGACCGGCAGCGCGATGCGCACGAACCCGTACGTGCCCATCTTGAGAAGCACGCCGGCGAGCAGCACCGACCCGACGGTGGGCGCCTCGGTGTGCGCGTCCGGCAGCCAGGTGTGCAGCGGCCACATCGGTGCCTTGACCGCGAAGCCGGCCCCGATCGCGAGGAACGCGGCCAGCTGGACGGTGCGGCCCATGCCCTCGCCACCACGATCGGCCAGCTCGACCATGTCGAGCGTCCCCGTCTGCGCCCACACGACGAGGAAGCCGACGAGCATGAGCGCCGACCCGAGCAGCGTGTAGAGGATGAACTTGTACGCCGCAGCCCGCCGCCCGGCCCCGCCCCAGATCGCGATGACCGCGTACATGGGAACGAGGACGATCTCGAAGAACACGAAGAACAGCAGCAGGTCGAGCGCGACGAACGTGCCGAGCATGCCGACCTCGAGCAGGAGCAACGTGGCGACCAGCGCGCGCGGTCGGCCCGGCGCCGGGGTGTGCCGCACCCCGTACAGGAGGCAACAGAACGAGAGCAGCGCGGTGAGCACGACCAGCGGCAGCGAGATGCCGTCGACACCGAGGTGGAGCCGCAGTGCGAGCCCGGGCACCCAGGACGCGTCGGTCTCCATCTGCACGCGCCCGGGTGTGGCGTAGTCGAACCCGAACAGGGCGACGACCGCGACGACGAGAGTGATGCCGGACACGACAGCGCCGGCAAGGGGGGCGTACCGGTCCGCCGCACGGCCCGGCCAGCCTGCCACCAGCAGCGCTCCGGCCAGCGGCAGCACGATGAGCAGGACGGGCAGCACGCTCACGACAGCAACGCCACCCCGACCAAGATGGCGACGACCCCGGCGAGGAGGCCGGTCAGGTACGTCTGGACATTGCCGTTCTGGGACAGGCGCAGGGCACCGCCGAACAGGCGCGCCGCGCCGCCCGCGCCCACGACGGTCGCGTCCACCACGTCGTCGTCGGTACGCAGGACCCCCCGGGCGAGCCACCCGGTGGGGCGTACGACCGTCACGTCGTAGGCCTCGTCCACCCAGAACGCGCCGAGCAGCACCGGACGCAGCCGCCGCAGGCCGGTCGCCGGGTCGGCCAGCGGGTCACGCCGCCACAGGCCGTACACCGCGAGCACGCCGATGCCCACGGCCGAGAGCGACACGAAGGAGGTCTCGGTCGTCGGCAGCAGGGCCTGCCCGGTCCCGAGCCAGGCCGGCAGCCAGCTCGGGACGAGCCCGATCACGCCGAGCACCGTCGAGGCAAAGGCGAGCACGAAGAGCGGGCCGCCCATCAGGGAGCCCGGCCCCTCGTGCGAGGCGTGCACCGCACGGCCGAAGAACGTCCGCAGCCAGACCCGGGTCGCGTACGCCGCGGTGACCGCGACCGTGACCACGGCGGAGCAGAACACCACCCACCCGACCCAGGAGGGGACGAGCACGCCGCCCTCGGCAGCGTGCTCGGCGGCGACGAGCACGGCCTCCTTGCTGAAGAAGCCCGAGAACGGCGGGATCCCGGCCAGTGAAGCCAGGCCGACGGTCATCGCCCCGAAGGCCAGAGGCTGGGTATGGCGCAGGCCGCCCATGTCGCTCAGCAGGTTCGAGCCGACCACGTGGATGACGACCCCGGCACCGAGGAACAGCAGCGCCTTGAACGCGCCGTGGGTGAGCAGGTGGAAGACCCCGGCCGCGTACCCGCCGACGGCGAGCGCACCCGCCATGTAGGCGAGCTGGCTCACGGTCGAGTACGCGAGGACGCGCTTGAGGTCCTCCTGGGCGAGGGCCGCCAGCGCGGCTCCCAGCATCGAGATCGCGGCGATGACCCCGAGCACGGCCAGGGTGTCCGGCGTCGTCTCGAACACCGGGTAGAGGAGCGCGACGACGTACACGCCGGCGGCGACCATCGTGGCGGCGTGGATCAGCGCGCTGATCGGGGTCGGGCCGGCCATCGCGTCCGGCAGCCACACGTGCAGCGGGAACTGGGCCGACTTGCCCACCACCCCGCCGAGCAGCAGCATCGTCGCGATCGTGGGGACGCTTTCGGCCGCCAGCACGTCCGCCACCTGGAACGACCCGACCTCGACGCCGAGCGCGAAGATGCCGAACAGGAAGGCCACGTCGCCGATCCGGGTGACGACGAACGCCTTGACCGCCGCGGACCGCGCCTCGGCGAGCTCCCAGTGGTGGCCGACGAGGAAGTACGAGCAGATGCCCATGACCTCCCAGCCGACGTACAGGACGAGCAGGTCGGCGGAGAGGACGACGAGCAGCATGGCCGCCGTGAACAGGGACACGAACGCCGCGTACGAGGAGTACCGGTGGTCCCCCTCCATGTACGTGACCGAGTAGACCTGCACGCACAGGGCGACCCCGCACACCATGAGGGCGACGACGGCCGCGAGCCCGTCGACCCGGGTGCCGAGCACGATGTCGAACAGCCCAGTCGGGGTGAACGTGGTGGTCGCCGTCCGCGCGCGCGTCGGGTCGTCGCCGAGCACCTCGGCGGCGACGAGCAGCGAGCACAGCGTGGCCGCCGCCGTGCCCGCGACGGCGGGGACGGCCGGTCCGCCGGGCAGCCGACGGCCGAGGAGCAACCCGACCAGCGCCGCCAGGGCGGGCAGCGCCGGCATCAGCCACGCCAGGCCGGCGAGGTCGTCCGCGGGCGATCCGGTCACCGGACGGTCCCCGTCGAGCTGCCGGTCGGGGTGTCGGCCGACGCACTCGCCGCGGCGCCGACCGGGCCGGACGGCCCGGTGCCCGAGCCGGGCGGCGCATCGGTGTCGGCGAGGTCACGCATCGCGTCCACGTCGACCGTGCCCCGGTTGCGGTAGAGCAGCAGGACGATCGCCAGGCCGAGCCCGATCTCGGCGGCGGCGATCGTGATGACGAACAGGGCCAGCACCTGGCCGGCGTGCAACGTGTCGGACAGCCACACGTCGAACGCCACGAGGTTGAGGTTCACCGCGTTGAGCATGAGCTCGACCGACATGAGCACGAGGATCGCGTTGCGCCGCGCCAGCACGCCGTACACACCGATGGAGAACAGCAGGGCCGACAGGACGACCGGGTAGACGACGTGCACGTCTCACCGCCTCCCGACGTCGGCGCGGGAGAGCACGATCGCGGCGATGAGCGCCGCCAGCAGCAGCACGGAGAGCGCCTCGAACGGCAGCACCCACGTACGGAACACGCTGTCACCGGTCACCCGGGCGGTGCCCGCCTGCGCCGTGTCGAGGTCGACGTACGCCCCGCGGAACGCGTCCACGAGCGAGGTGACCAGCACTCCGGCCGTCCCCGCGGCGACGAGCAGGGCGGCGGGGCGGTTGCCCGAGTCGAGCCCGGCGGCCGGACCGATCGGGGCCCGGGTCAGCATGAGCCCGAAGAGCAGCAGCACGACCACGGCACCGACGTAGATGAGCACCTGCACCCATGCGACGAACTCCGCCGTGAGCAGCAGGTAGCAACCGGCCAGCGAGCCCAGCGTGACGACGAGCCAGAGCGCGGCGTGCACGAGCTGCCGGGTGCTGACGACGAGCACCGCCGAGGCCAGTGCGACGAGCCCGAGCAGCAGGAACAGCACCTCGACCCCGGTCGGGGAGGTGTACGCCGGGGCGTTCACGCGTCGCCGTCCGGCGGGTCGCCCGACTCCTGCGCCTCGCCCGACTCCGACTCCCGCCTCGCGCCCGAGTCCTGCCTCGCGCCGGCCGACCGTGGCCCGGCGTCCGGCTTCTCGGGAGGACGCAGCGCCCGCTTGGCGGTCTGGACCTCCTTGGCGGGCTCGGCGTGGCGGTCGTGCGCCGGCGGTGGCGGGACCGTCCACATCCACTCCCGCAGCCGGTCCTTCTCGTGCACCATCTCGCGGATGTCGGTTTCCGCGTACTCGAACTCGGGCGACCAGAAGAGCGCGTCGAACGGGCACACCTCGATGCAGATGCCGCAGTACATGCACAGCGAGAAGTCGATGGCGAACCGGTCGAGGACGTTGCGCGAGCGGGCGCGGCCCCCCTCCCGCGCGGGCGGCATCTCCTCCTTGTGGGAGTCGATGTAGATGCACCAGTCCGGGCACTCCCGCGCGCAGAGCATGCAGACCGTGCAGTTCTCCTCGAACAGCGCGATGACCCCGCGGCTGCGCGGCGGCAGCTCCGGGCGTACGTCGGGGTACTGGTCGGTGACCGAGCGACGGGTCATGGTCCGCAGCGTGATGGCCAGCCCGCGCGCCAGGCCCGAACCGGGGAGTCCGTTCGCACGACGGTCAGGGGCGTCACTCATGAGACGGCCACCTCCACGACGCCGGTGAGCGCCAGCTGGGCGAGGGCGAGCGGGACGAGGCCCTGCCAGGCGACCCGCTGCAGCTGGTCCTCGCGCAGCCGCGGGTACGCGACGCGCAGCCAGATCACGACGAACGAGAGCGCCATCGTCTTGAGCAGGGTCCACAGCCAGCCGAGCGCCTCGGGCCAGGGGCCGTGCCATCCGCCGAGGAACAGCACGGTGGTGAGCGCGCAGAGCAGGACGATGCCCGCGTACTCGGCGAGCAGGAACAGGGCGAAGCGCAGGCCCGTGTACTCGGTGAACGCGCCGAAGATGATCTCCGAGTCCGCGACGGGCATGTCGAACGGAGGCCGCTGCAGCTCGGCCAGGCCGGCGACGAAGAAGACCACTGCGCCGGGAAGCTGCCAGAGCAGCCACCACGGCTCCCAGGCCTCGAGGATGCCGACGAGCGAGAGCGTGCCGGCTGCCATCGCCACGCTGGACGCGGCGAGCACGAACGGCAGCTCGTACGCGAGCAGCTGCGCCGCCGTGCGCATGCCCCCGAGCAGGGAGTACTTGTTCGCGCTCGACCAGCCCGCCATCAGCGCGCCGAGGACGCCGACCCCCATGACCGCGAGGACGAAGAACACACCGGCGTCGAGGTCGAGCGGCACCTGGCCGCCCGGGCCGACCGGGATCACCACGTACCCGACGAGGTACGGGACCAGCGCCACGGCAGGCGCGATCCGGAACACTGTCCGGTCCGCCCCGGCCGGGACCACGGCCTCCTTCTGGGCGAACTTCACCCCGTCCGCGACGAGCTGGGCCCAGCCGTGGAACCCGCCGGCGTACATCGGCCCGAGCCGGGCCTGCATGTGCGCCATGGCCTTGTGCTCCATCTGGCCGACGATGAGCGGCAGCACCAGGAACGCCACGAGCACGAGCCCGAGGCGGAGGGTGACGTCCAGCACGTCACCGACGGCCACCGTGCTGCCCACGCCTCACCCCCTCCTCCCGGTGGGGAACCCGGCGCCGAGTCTAGGTGGAGCCCCCCGGGGTTCCTCCGTCAGAGCCAGCCGCGGCGCGCGGCGAGTTGCCCGACCTGCTCGTCGAGCACGCGCTCCCAGTCGGTCGCGTCCAGCGCCGCGTGTTCCACGCGGACGCGCCGCAGGGCGTCCCGTCCCTCGGTGAGCAGACCACCCCGGCGGTCGGCCTCGAGCACGACGTCCATCGCGTCGGGACGGGCGAGGAAGGTCACCTCGAGCTGGTTGATGCGCCCGGCGTAGCGGCTCGGGGGCGCGAGCTCGATCTCCTGGTACAGCGGCAGGCTGGACCCGGGCAGCCGTCCCACCTCGCAGTCGGCGTGGGTGAAGCGGAAGCCGAGGCGGTCCAGCGCGGCGAGCACCCTCTCCTGCGACGGCAGCGGGTGCACGGTGACCGGGTCCAGGTCGTCCTTGTCGACGCCACGCGAGATCGCGACGTCCGTGCGCACGCCGATGTCCATGCCGCGCAGGTGCCAGCCCCCGTACGCGGTGATCGGCGTCTCCCACGGGACGGTGAGCGAGAACCGCAGGGCGTGCCGCGACCCGGCGTCCAGCCGGAGCCCCCCGTGCAGCGGCTGCCGGAGGATCGGCACGCCGGTCGTCCAGTCGGCGTCACCCGACTCGACCTCGGCCCGGACCACCAGGTCGATGCCCACGGACTGCACCTCGATGGACATGTCGCCGCCGGCGAGCCGCACCTCGCCGGTCAGCGTGCCCCCCGGGCGCGTGTGCGGGTCGTCGAGCGCGGTGTCGACGGACGCACCCCCCGCGGACAGACCGGCGAGCAGCTTGCCGAGGCCCATCGCAACCTCCCGAGATCGTCAGTGCCCGGCTGAGGATACGGAGGTCGACACGCCGACGGTCAGCCGGGCGGGCGCGGGCCCCACTCCTCCGGGTCGGGGACGCCGGGCGGCCGCGTACGGCGACGGCTCGGCGACGCGGCCGCGGCGTGGTCGGACTCGCCCGGCTCCTTCGCCCCCGGCCACGGCTTGGCCGCCCGCGCGGCCAGCACGAACTCCTTGCGCATTGGATGGCCTTCGAAGCCGTCCGGCAGCAGCAGGGGGTCGAGCCCGGGGTGGCCGGGGAAGTCGATGCCGAACATCTCGTGCGTCTCCCGCTCGTGCCACGATGCTCCGCGATACACGCCGGTGGCCGATGGAAGCACCGGCGTGTCCCGCGGAATGCGGCTCCGCACCAACAGGTGCAGCACCGGGTGCCGCGTCAGGTCCGCCACATGGGCGACGACCGAGAAGCCCTCGTCGAGCTCGTCCACGGCGGACAGCCAATCGAAGAACGTCAGACCCGAGTCGCGCGCCGCCTGCAGGGTCGCCAGCCACCGCTCGGCGGGCACGTCGAACACGGGCACGCCGAACGCGTCGCCCACTGCGGCGCCGTCACCGGCGGCACCGGCCAGCTGCACCGCCCAGTCGTCATCCGGTTCGGTCACGGGCGGTCCCGCTCGCGGGGCGCGGGCGACACCAGCGGGCGAGTCAGTGTGGTCACCCCCGCCTCGCGGCGCGTCCGAAACGGGTCGGGATAGCGCTCGGCCAGGTTCTCGCCGGCGATCTTCTGCTGCAGCTTGAGAATCCCCTGCAGCAGCGCCTCCGGACGTGGTGGGCAGCCGGGCACGTAGATGTCCACGGGAACCACTTGGTCGACGCCTTTGGTGACCGAGTAGGAGTCCCAGTACGGGCCGCCGCAGTTGGCGCAGGATCCCATGGAGATCACGTACTTGGGGTCCGGCATCTGCTCCCAGAGCCGGCGGATGGCCGGCGCCATCTTGTCGGTGACCGTGCCGGAGACGACGACCAGGTCGGCCTGGCGGGGGCCGGCGGGGAAGGGGATGACGCCCAGGCGCATCACGTCGTACCGGGGAGAGCCGAAGGCGGCGCCCATCTCGATCGCGCAGCAGGCCAGGCC
>JBOGEN010000067.1:0-10723 GCA_050743265.1 Actinomycetes bacterium | reverse complement strand
CGCCGTCACCGCTGGTGACCTGGGCGATGTCGTCCTCCGCGGGGACGCGCAGGACCGGAGGCAGCGCTCCGGCCGACGCCAGCGCCGCGAGGTCCCCGACGCGCGCGCGGGACGCGTCGTCCCCGCTGCGGGCCAGCGAGCGCTGCAGGACGAGCAGCAGGGCCGTCGCGCCGACGAGCAGGGCCAGCGCGACGACGACGGTGGCGAGCAACGTCGTGCGGGCACGCACGCTGACGGGCCGGCGCAGGCCCCACCTTCCCGGCGTCCGCGGGCGGGCCACCGGTCAGCCCCCGTCCGGGTCGAGGCGGTAGCCGACGAGCCGGACGGTCTGGAGGCTGTGCCGGCCGAACGGCTCGTCGACGCGCTGGCGCAGCTGCCGGACGTACACCTCGACGATGTTGGGGTCGCCGTCGAACGCGAAGTCCCAGACGTGCTCGAGGATGACGCGTTTCGGGAGCACCTCCCCCGCCCGGCGCAGGAGGAACTCGAGCAGCGCGAACTGCCGCGGGGTGAGCGCCACAGGGGCCTCGCCGCGCCAGACCCGGTGCGCCGCCGGATCGAGCCGCAGGTCTCCCGCCGTGAGCACGGCCGGACGCTCCCCCGCCCCCCGGCGCAGCAGAGCCCGCAGGCGCGCCACGAGCACGACGTAGCTGAACGGCTTGGCGAGGAAGTCGTCGGCACCCGTGTCGAGGGCGCGGGCCTCGTCCTGCTCCCCGTCCCGGGCGGTGAGCATGAGGATCGGCACCCAGCGGCCTGCGTCACGCAGCCGGGCGCACACCTCGTCACCGCCGAGACCGGGCAGCATGAGGTCGAGCACGACGGCGTCGTAGGGGCACTCGGTGGCCTGCCACAGGCCGTCCGTGCCGTCGAACGCCACGTCCACGGCGAACCCCTCGCCCTCGAGCCCTCGCTTGAGGGCCCGGGCCAGGCTCTTGTCGTCCTCGACGACGAGGATCCGCACTCCCTCACCGTGCCACGGAAGCGCTGAACGTGGGCTGAACGTCCGCTGAGCCCTCCCGGGCGTCCGAGAGGACCCGCGGACAGGTTCAGCACCGGTTCAGCGCCCGCCTGCGAAGGTCGGGACGCAGCCGGGCGCCCGCCCGGCCCCGGGGGGACTGGAGCCGACCATGAGACGACAGCACGGACGACCTGCCGGGGCGACGGCAGCGAGTCTTCTGGCGGCGGCCCTCGTCCTGGCCGGCTGCAGCGGGGACGGTGCGGGGTCCGTCGCACCGCCGAGCCCGGACCGGGCCGTGCGCACCACCCCGGATCCGCTCCCGACGTTCGAGGCCGCCGCGTTCGACCCGGCGGACTTCACCACCGAGATCGACAACCGGTACCTGCCGTGGACGCCCGGCGCGCGGTACGTCTACCGGGGCACGTCCGAGGACGGCACGGAGCGCGTCGTCGTCGAGGTCACCGACCGGACCCGCACGGTCATGGGGGTCGAGGCCGTGGTCGTCCGGGACACGGTCACCGTCGACGGGGAGCTCGTCGAGGACACGGAGGACTGGTACGCCCAGGACGCCGAGGGCAACGTCTGGTACCTCGGCGAGGACACGACCGAGTTCGAGAACGGCAAGGCAGTGAGCCACGCCGGCGCTTGGGAGGCCGGGGTGGACGGGGCAGAGCCCGGCATCGTCATGCCGGCCCACCCGCGGGTGGGCCAGACCTACCGGCAGGAGTACCTGGAGGGCGAAGCCGAGGACGCGGCCGAGATGCTGAGCCTCGACGAGAAGGTCTCGGGACCCACCGGGGCGTACGACCGCGTCGTGATGACCAAGGACTACACGCCGCTGGAGCCCGACGTCCTCGAGCACAAGCTCTACGCCCCGGGCGTGGGCCTCGTGCTCGAGGTCGGTGTCTCGGGCGGGTCCAGCCGCGTGGAGCTCGTGAAGGCCACCGGGCTGTGACCGACCGGCGGACGAGGGAGCGGAACGGGGCGTGTGCTCAGCGGGCCCGACCCGGCGCCGTCCGGCACGCGGCGACCGCGGCCTGACCCAGGCTGATTCCCCCGTCGTTGACGGGGACCTGCCGCGGCAGCAGCACCCGCAGCCCGGACGCCTCGAGTGCCGGGACGAGCAGCGTGACGAGCACGGCGTTCTGGAAGACGCCCCCGGACAGGGCGACGCTGTCGAGCCCTGTCCGCTCGCGCAGGAGGATCAGCGCGTCCACCGTGGCGTCGACGAGACCCCGATGGAACCGGCCGGCCACGATGCCCGCGTCCACGCCACGCCGTACGTCCTCGGCGGCGGCCCGCACGAGGTCACCCGCGCGCAGGAGTACCGGCGGGCCGGGTTCCACCCGCACCGGGTAGGCCCCCCTCTCGGTGGGGTCCACGGCCTGCTCCAGCGCGATGGCCGCCTGCCCCTCGTACGTGACCTCGTCACGCAGCCCGACGACAGCAGCGACCGCGTCGAAGAGACGCCCCACGGACGTCGTGCGCGGGGACGCCGTGCCCGCGCGGGCGAGCGCGAGCACGTCGTCCCACCGTCCGGCGTGCCGCGTGAGGACACCGAGCAAGCCAGGCGCCTCCCCCGCGTACGCGGCGTCGAGCCAGGACGCCGCCATGCGCCACGGCTGCCGGATCGCGCTCGCGCCCCCGGGCATCGGCACCGGCTCGAGGTGGCCCTCGCGGGTGAACCCGGCGAGGTCGGCGACGAGCAGCTCGCCGCCCCAGAACGTTCCGTCCGTCCCGTAGCCGAGCCCGTCGTACGCGACGCCGAGGACGGGACCGGTCTCGCCGGCGTCGGCGAGCACGGAGGCGACGTGCGCGTGGTGGTGCTGGACGCCGACGAGCGGGAGACCCTCGGTCTCGGCACGCTCGCGAGCGTACTTCGTCGAGAGGTACTCGGGGTGCAGGTCGTGCGCGAGCACGGCCGGGGTGGTCTCGAGCAGCCCGGACAGGTGTCCGACTCCGTCCGTGAACGACCGCAGCGTCTCGTAGTTCTCGAGGTCGCCGATGTGGTGCGAGACGAACGCCCGCCCTCCCCGGGCGAGCGTGAACGTGTTCTTCAGCTCGGCACCCACGGCGAGCACGGGCACGTCCGCCGGGCACGGCAGCGTCACCGGGTCGGGCACGTACCCCCGGGAGCGCCGCACCGGCATCGGCCGACCCGTGACGACGCGGACCACCGAGTCGTCCGTGCGCGTGCGAATCGGGCGGTCGTGCGTGAGCCAGGCGTCGGCGATGCGGGCGAGCCGGGTGTACGCGTCGTCGTCGTCGTACGCGATGGGCTCGTCGGAGACGTTGCCGCTCGTGAGCACGCACGGCTGGCCGAGGTCACGGGCGAGCAGGTGGTGCAGCGGCGTATACGGCAGCATCACGCCGAGCCAGCGGTTGCCCGGCGCCACGGCCCGGGCCACCGGAGCGCCCGCGCGGCGAGGCAGGAGCACGACCGGACGGCGACGGTCGAGCAGCAGGGCCTCCCCCGCGGCATCGACCTCGACGAGTGCGCAGGCGGCCTCGAGGGAGGGGGCGAGGACGGCGAACGGCTTGTCCTCTCGGTGCTTGCGTGCCCGTAGCCGTGCCACCGCGGCGTCCGACGACGCGAGGGCGGCGAGGTGGTACCCGCCCAGCCCCTTGACCGCGAGCACCTGGCCGTCGCGGAGCCGGGCCGCCGCCGCCTCGACCGGGTCCCCCGGGACGGCGGTACCCGTGGCCGCCACGAGGGTCAGCCGCGGCCCGCACGCCGGGCAGCACACCGGCTGGGCGTGGAAGCGCCGGTCGGCCGGGTCCGCGTACTCGGCAGCGCAGGCGGCGCACATGGCGAAGGGGGCCATCGTGGTCCTGGCGCGGTCGTACGGGATGCCGGTGACGATCGTGAACCGGGGCCCGCAGTGGGTGCAGTTCGTGAACGCGTACCGGTAGCGGCGGGCCGCGGGGTCGAGCACCTCGGCCAGGCAGGCGTCGCAGGTGGCCACGTCCGGGGACACGCGCGCCGTCGGCGACCCCAGCACGTCGCTCGTGACGATCGTGAAGCCCGCCGCGCCCGTCGGGTTCGTCGGCTCCTCGACGACCCGCTCGACGACGGCCAGCGAGGGCGGTCGGGACGCGAGCGCGCGCGTGAACGCGTCCACGGCGTGGGCCGGCCCCTCCACCTCGCAGCACACCCCGGCGGCGTCGTTGCCGACGAAGCCGGCGAGCCCGTGCTCGGCGGCGAGCGCGTACACGAACGGGCGGAAGCCGACCCCCTGGACGACCCCCTCGACGCGCAGCCGGCGCCTGACCCGCCCGCCCGCCTGCGGAGGCGCAACCGCGTGCCGGTCCGGGCGGTCGACAGGGGCACCCATGCGCCTCAGCCGGCCGCGGCCGTCGCGCACTCGGCGAGCGTCAGCTCGGCGAGCAGGTGGTACAGCGTCGTCTGCGCCTCCTGGATGCGGTGCACCGACGCGGACGGCACGACGAACAGGTAGTCGATCGTGTCGGCCTCGGCCATGCGCCCCCCGTCGTACCCGGCGAACCCGACGGTGAGGAGCCCGAGCCGGGTCGCCTCGTCGAAACCGCGCAGCACGTTGCCGGACCCTCCGCTCGTCGACAGCCCCATCGCGATGTCGACGGGACGGCCGGACGCGGCGATCGGACGCGAGAACACGACGTCGAACCCCACGTCGTTCGACAGGGCCGTGAGCACGGCCACGTCCGTCGTCAGCGGGAGCGCGGGGACACCGGGCTCCCCGCTCTCGGGCGCGAGGAAGCTCATGGCCACCGCCGCGGCGTCCGTGCTCGAGCCACCGTTGCCGAACACGTACAGCCGCCCGCCGTCGCGGAACCTCGCCGCCATGTCCCGCGCGCAGGCGGAAAGGCGCGGCCACTCCGACGCCACGACCGTCTCGCGCAGCGCCACGATCTCGGCGGCCTTCTCCTCCGTGGAGCGGCGCACCTCGGCGAGCACCCGATCGACGTCCCCCTCGCCCGCGTACAGGAACGGGTAGAGCGACTCGACGCCGCCGGGCCCCGGGGCGTCGGGGTCGGTCACGGCTGCACCTCCCCGCCCGTCTCCGCGCGCTCGCCGCCGGCCCCCGTCGCGTCGGCCTCTTCTGCCACCGGGGCCTCGCCGTCCACGACCGCGATCGCCTCCTTCGCGTGCACGAGGACGACGTCGCCGACACCCGCGTCGACGAGCGCGATGCTGACCTCCTCGACGCTCACGCCGGTGTCGACCATCGCGAGGCCGGCGTCGAGCAGCCGGACGACGCGGACGGGCACGGCCTCGTCCGAGCAGGTGATGCAGACGTCGCCGTGGCACTCCGGGACGGCCCGCTCGCGGCGCGACGCCGGTGACTGCACCGGCACCGGCCCGGGAGCAGACCCCGG
Source organism: Actinomycetes bacterium (assembly GCA_050743265.1). Classification (GTDB taxonomy): domain Bacteria; phylum Actinomycetota; class Actinomycetes; order JBOGEN01; family JBOGEN01; genus JBOGEN01. The sequence continues at coordinate 5,406 of JBOGEN010000067.1, read as the reverse complement.
CATGCGCTCGCTCATCGCACGACCTCGGGGGAGAGCACGCCCGGCTGCTCGAAGAACACGTGCACGAGCTCCCACAGGACGTGGTACGCGGTCACGTGCACCTCCTTGACGACGCGCGGGTCGTCCGAGCGCGCGACGACGAGGTGGTCCACGGCCGGACTGCGCCCGATCGCGCCGCCGTCTCCGCCGACGAGCGCCACGGTGAGCATCCCCGCCGCCCGGGCCTCCTCGAGCCCCCGCAGTACATTCACGCAGGCCCCATCCGGGGAGAGGCCCAGCGCGATGTCGCGTGGGTCGGCGAGCACCCGCAGCTGCGCCGCGAACACCTCGTCGAACCCGTGCACCCGGGCGAGGCCTGAGAGCGCGGCGGCGTCGTTCACGAGCGAGAGCGCGGGGAGCGCGCGCTTGCCCACGATGACCGGGTGCACGAACTCGACGGCGACGTGCGCGGCGTCCGTGGCCGGGCCGCCGTTGCCGAAGCAGAGCAGTCGCCCGCCGCCGTGGAACCGCTCGGCCATCATGTGGCAGGCGCGGGCGACCGTCTCGGCCTGCGCCGCCAGCGCCCGGCCCGCCTCGGACCGCCGGCGTACCGCGTCGGTGAGCACGGGCGCCGTGGTCTCCGTCATCGGGTCTCCTTCGGCCCGGGCTCGGTCCCTGGCGCGCTGGTCCTCGGCGCGCTGGTCCTTGGCGCGCGCCCGGCCGGCGGCGTGGCGTGCGGCCCCAGCAGCGGGTCGACGCGCCCGTTCCCGTTCAGGCTGCCCGCGGTACCCGCCGGTACAGGGACGCGGGTCTGCGCGTACGCCCGGAGGAAGCGGTCCACGGTGGCTCGCGTACTGGCGAGCTCGCGCACCTCGGCGGCCAGGGCTGCCTCGCCGGCCGCGGTGAGCTGGTAGATGCGCCGGGCCGGTCCCGACTCCGGGGGCACCCATTGGGAGGTCACGAGGTTCTCGGACTCGAGCCCCCGCAGCGCCCGGTAGACGCTGCCGGCGTCGGGAGTGTCGACACCGAGGTCCCGAAGGCGCTGCGCAAGGTCGTAGCCGTGGTCGGACTGCAGGCGGAGAAGGAGAAGAAGACAGGGACGGACGAAGTGACGAAGCTCGCACGCACCCATAGCATCCCCGCCCTGCCGAACGGCTGCTCGCTCTCTCACCGTCTCACCGCCGCGTGCCCGGTACAAGGCTCCGCGACCTGCCTGTCCGCACTGTCGGTGAGCGCATCCGCACCAGTGGTGAGCAACGCGTGGCGTGCGGCGCAGCGTCCCTACACTCGCCACATGCCCAGCGCCGCCGTCGAGGTCGACAACCTCGTGAAGACGTACGGCCAGGTGCGGGCGGTGGACGGACTGTCGTTCACGGCGCGTCGTGGCGCAGTCACGGCCGTGCTCGGCCCGAACGGCGCCGGCAAGACGACCACGGTGGAGACCTGCGCGGGCTTCCGTCGGGCGGACGGGGGCACGGTCCGCGTGCTGGGCCTCGACCCGCACGCCGACGCCGCGCGCCTGCGCCCCGCCGTCGGGGTGATGCTGCAGTCGGGCGGCGTCCCCCCGGGTGCCCGTCCGGTCGAGGTGCTCCGGCTGGCGGCGTCCCTGTACGCGCACCCCCTGGACCCCGCCGTGCTCGTGGACGCACTCGGCTTGGGTGAGGCCGCCGGCACCCCGTACCGCCGGATGTCGGGCGGCCAGCAGAGGCGGCTGGCCTTCGCGCTCGCCCTCGTGGGCCGCCCGGAGCTCGTGTTCTGCGACGAGCCCACCGCCGGGCTCGACCCGCACGGCCGCCTCGCGATGCACGGGCTGGTGGAGCGGCTGCGCGACGACGGGGTGAGCATCGTGCTGACCACCCACCTCATGGACGAGGCGGAGCGGCTCGCCGACCACGTCGTGATCGTGGATTCCGGGCGGGTCGTCGCGGCGGGTGACCCCGACTCGCTCACGGCAGGGCACGGCGCCGAGGTGGTCCGCTTCCGCGGGCCCGCGGGGCGGGACACCTCCGGGCTCGCCGCGTCCCTGCCCGCCGGGTGCCGGGTGCTCGAGCCGACCCCGTCCGCGTACCGGGTGGAGAGGGACGCCGGCGGACCGCTCGGCCCGCAGGTGCTGGCCGCGGTCACCGCGTGGTGCGCGCGGCAGGGCTTCATGCCGGGCGGCCTCGACGTCGGCCGGCGCACCCTCGAGGACGTCTTCCTCGAGGTCACCGGGAGGGACCGGCGGTGACCTCGCCCGGTACGTTCCGTCCCGCTCCGGGGGCGGCGCCGCGTGCTCGGAGGGTGGCGGCGCAGGCCGTGTTCGAGCTGCGCCTGTGGCTGCGCAACGGCGAGCAGCTGCTGCTCGTCCTCGTGATCCCGACGGTCCTGCTCGTCCTGCTCACCACCGTGGACGTCGTGGACACCGGCTCGGGCGAGCCGGTCGACTTCCTCGCACCAGGGGTGCTCGCGCTCGCCGTGATGTCCACCGCGTTCACCGGCCAGGCGATCGCCACCGGTTACGACCGGCGGTACGGCGCGCTCAGGTGGCTGGGCTCGACCCCGCTCGGCCGGGCAGGGCTGCTCACGGCGAAGACGCTCGCCGTGGTCGCGGTCGAGCTCGTGCAGGCGCTGGTGCTGTGCGGGACGGCGCTGCTGCTGGGATGGTCCCCGCACGGCTCTCCGCTCAACGTGGTCCCGCTGCTCGTGGCGGGCACGGCGGCGTTCAGCAGCCTCGGCCTTCTCATGGCGGGGACCCTGCGCGCCGAGGCCACGCTGGCGGCGGCGAACCTCGTCTGGGTGCTCCTGCTGCTCGGCGGCGGCATCGTCGTGCCTCTCGACCGCTTCCCCGACCCGGTGGCGGCGGTGCTCGCCCTCTCCCCCGCTGCCGCACTCGCCGAGGGGCTGCGTGACGTGCTGAGCGGCGGGGCGGGACTGCCCGTCGGCCCGCTCGGTGTGCTCCTCGTCTGGGCGCTGGCCGCGGGAGCGCTCGCAGGGCGCGCCTTCCGATGGGAGTGACGGGCCCGGGCGTGACGGACCGGCGCCTGTGCGTAGTTGTTCGGAAGTCGTGCATCCAGTGCCGGGTCTCCGACGGAAGGCAGGGGTGAGACCACCCCCAGCCACCGGAGGAACCGATGCGCTTCCGTCCCGCCGCACTCGCCGCGGCCGTGCTCACCACCGCCGCCCTGCCCGCCCTCATGGTCCCCTCGGCAGCGCAGGCTCAGGAGGCGGAGGCCACCGTCTCCGTCCTGCACGCCGTCCCCGACCTCACCGTGGACGTGTACGCCAACGGCGAGGAGCTGCTGACCGACTTCGAGCCCGGCACGCTGACCGACCCCCTCACCCTCCCCGCGGACACGTACGACCTGCAGGTGTTCCCGGCCGGCGAGGGCCCGGACGGCGACCCCGCGATCGAGACGTCCGACGTCAAGGTGCCGGCCGGCGCGAACGCGACGGTCGTGGCCCACTTGTCCGAGAACGGCACGCCCCAGCTCACTCCCTACGTCAACGACACGAGCAAGGTCGCCGCCGGTGAGGCCCGACTGACCGTCCGTCACGACGCCGCCGCCCCGGCCGTCGACGTCCGCGCGGGCGGCGAACCGGTGTTCACCGGGCTCACCAACCCGAACGAGGACTCCGCCGACCTGCCGGCCGGGTCGGTCAGCGCCGACGTCGTCCTCGCCGGCACCGACGACGTCGCGATCGGCCCGGCCGACCTCGACCTGGCCGAGGGCACCCACACGATCGTGTACGCCTGGGGCAGCGCCGAGGACGACAACCTCGCCCTGGCAACCCAGAGCATCGGCGGCCTGCACTCGGCACCGGCGGGCGTGCCCGCGGGTGAGACCGGTCTGGCCGCAGAGGGTGACGGCGGCGTCGCACCGTGGGCCGTCGGGCTCGCCGCCGCCGCGACGCTCGGCGTGGCCCTCTCCGGTGCACGGCTCGTCCGCAGCCGCGCCTGAGGTCGACGCCGTGTCCTCCTGGCCGCAGACGCGCTTCCCGCGATCTGTCGGGCGGACGAGGGGAGCCGCGGGCACGCCGCCCGCGGCTCCCCATCGGCGCGCCGCCTGGGCGGGGCTCGTCGCGAGCCTCGGCGTCCTGGCGGGCTCCGGCGTCGGGATCGCGGCCTCTCACGCCCCTGAGGCGCCAGCTGCGCCGTCACCCGTCCCGCCTGTTCCGGCCACGTCGTCGCCCGGGCGGCATGCCATCACCGAGGCGAGCCCCGGTCATACCCGGGCCAGAAAGTCCCCACCCGTCCGCGTCGCCCTCCGGCGCCTGGACGTCCGAGCCCGGGTAGTGCCCGTGGGCGTCGCGAGGGACAGCCAGATGGCCCTGCCCGACGCTGACACGGTCGGCTGGTACCGGCACGGGGCGGCACCCGGAGACCGTGCCGGGTCGGCTGTGCTCGCGGGACACGTGGACTCCCGTGACCGCGGGCTCGGGGCGCTCGCGGCACTCCGGTTCACCCGGACCGGCGACCGTGTCCGGGTGACCCTCGCGGACGGGACCCCGCTCACGTACCGCGTCGTCGACCGGATGTCCTACGCGAAACGGGCGCTTCCCGCCGACCGGCTCTTCGGCCGGGGAGGCCCGGCCGCCCTCCGGCTCGTCACCTGTGGTGGCAGCTTCATGCCCGAGGCCGGAGGCTATACGGAGAACCTCGTCGTGACCGCCGTCCCCACTGGGAGCACCTCGTGATCAGCGGCGCTGCCCAGGCCGGCACGGAAGAGGACGAGGAGGCCCTCGTCGTCGGCTTCCTCGCCGGGGAAGAAAGCGCGCTCGCGGCCGCGTACGGGCGGTGGGCCGGCCTGGTGTTCACCGTGGCGCGGCGCAGCCTGGGCGACACGCGGGACGCCGAGGAGGTCACGCAGCAGGTCTTCGTCTCGGCCTGGCGGAGCCGTGGGCGCTACGACCGGACCCTGGGCAGCCTCACCGGCTGGCTCCTCGGCATCACCCGCCACACCGTGGCAGACCACCTCGGGGCACTCGCCCGGGAGCGCCGTGCACAGGAGGCCGCGCTCACGGCACCGCACGGTGCCGAGGCGGCGCCCGGCGTGGACGCGGTCGCCGACCGGGTCCTGCTCACCGACGAGCTGTCCAGGCTGGGCGACCCCGCACGTAAGATCATGGAGCTCGCGTTCTACGCGGACCTCACGCACGGGCAGGTCGCCAGCCTGCTCGGCTTGCCGCTCGGGACCGTGAAGAGCCATATCCGGCGCAGCCTCGAACGGCTGCGCCGGCGGCTGGAGGTGGACCGTGCGGCACACTGATCCTGAGGTGCTCGCACTGCGAGCCCTCGGCGCCCCCGACGGAGACCCGGCCGACGACAGTCACCTCCTGGCCTGCCCGCGCTGCCAGAGCGACCTCGACCAGCTCCGGGCGGTCGTCGCCGCCGCGCGCTCGGCGACCCCCGACGACCGCCCGACGGACCCCCCGCCACAGGTGTGGGAG
>JBOGEN010000066.1:0-4476 GCA_050743265.1 Actinomycetes bacterium | reverse complement strand
CCCATGTCCACCATGGCGCGGCAGTGCGTCGCCATGGCCTCGTTGGCGCGGGCGACGTACGCACCGGGCTCGCGACGTCGCAGGGCGGCCGCCTCGTCCAGGCTCATCCCGTTCGGGAGGTACCCGTGCAACGCGTCGTGCGCGGAGGTCTGGTCGGTCACGACGTCCGGCGTCCAGCCGCGCCGGACGAGCTCGGGGTGGGTGTCGGCGCAGTTGGCGACGACCGCGATCGAGAGGGCGCGGCGCTCCCGCCGGGCTGTCTCGGCACGGGCGAGGCCGTCGTCGAGGGAGTCGGCGATCTCGTCGAGGTAGCCGTGTTCGAGCCGGCGTCGCGCCCGCCACGGGTCCACCTCGACGCAGAGCGCGACGCCGCCGTTTCCGGTGACGGCCAGCGGCTGGGCGCCGCCCATGCCGCCCAGGCCACCGGTGAGGGTGACCGTGCCCGCCAGGGTGCCGTCGAAGTGCTGGGCCGCGACCTCGGCGAACGTCGCGTACGTGCCCTGGAGGATGCCCTGCGTGCCGATGTAGATCCACGAGCCCGCGGTCATCTGGCCGTACATGGTGAGGCCGGCGTCCTCGAGACGGCGGAACTCCTCGGGCGTGGCCCAGTCCGGCACGAGCAAGGCGTTGGCAATGAGTACGCGGGGCGCCATCGCATGCGTACGCACGACCCCGACCGGCTTGCCGGACTGGACGAGCAGCGTGTCGTCCGGGGCCATCGTGCGCAGCGTGTCCACGATCGCGTCGAACGCCGCCCAGCTGCGGGCCGCGCGTCCGGAGCCCCCGTACACGACGAGGTCGTCCGGACGCTCGGCGACGTCGGGGTCGAGGTTGTTCTGCAGCATGCGCAGCGCCGCCTCCGCGCCCCACGAGCGGCAGGAGCGCTGCGGGCCGCGAGCCGCCCGGACCCTCCTGGCCCCCTCCATCGCTACTCCTCCCGCTGACACCTGCCCTTGACGCGTGACCCTAGCCCCGGCGACGGGCTCCGCGGGGACGCACGCTCACGGGTCGTCCCCCTCGGCAGCGCGTGCCGCGAAGACGGCGGCCGCGGCGGAGCCCAGCGGGCCGGGCGCCTCCGGCAGCGCGTGGCCGTCGACCGCGTGCACCGGCTGGACGCCGCGGGTCGCCGAGGTGAGGAACACCTCCTGCGCGTCCTCAAGCGCGCTCATCGGCACGTCCGTCACGTCGACGTCCACCCACTCGAGCAGCAGGCTGCGGGTCACGCCCGCGAGACAGCCGGCGGTGAGCGGCGGCGTGACGAGCCGCCCCTCGAGGCCGACGAAGACGTTGCTGCCCGTGCCCTCGCAGAGGTTACCCGCCGTGTTGGCGAACAGGGCCTCGCCCGCGCCCCGTGCCTTGGCCGAGGCAAGGGCGACGACGTTGTCCGCGTACGACGTGGTCTTGATGCCGGCGAGCACGCCCCGCTCGTTGCGCGGCCAGGGCACGGTCGCCACCGCCGTGGTGGCCGGCCACGCGGCCATCCGGGCCAGGGCGAGCAGCAGCGTCGGCTGCGCCGTCCCGCGGTCGGATCCGAGCGGCCCTGGCCCGGCCGTGTACGTGATCCGCAGGCGCATCGGCCCCGTGATCTCGTTGGCCTCGATCGTGTCCCGTGCGGCGCCACGGACGAGGTCGAGATCGGGGGCCGGAAGGCCGAGCCCGTCGGCCGAGCGCCCGAGCCGGGCCAGGTGACGCCCGAGCGCGAACGGGCGGCCGTCGCGGACCGCGCACGTCTCGAACACGCCGTCCCCGACGGTGATGCCGTGGTCGAACGCGGACACCTGCGCCTGGTCCTCGTCGTGGAGCACCCCGTTGAGCCAGATCTTCACCGTGCGGTCCCTCCCGACGTGGTCGGCCGTCCCGATGCGGTCGGCGCGGACGCCAGCGCCAGCAGGCGGGAGGCCTTGAGCTCGGTCTCCGCCCACTCCGCCGCGGGGTCCGAGCCCCACGTGATGCCCGCCCCGGTGCCGAAGCACAGCCGGGGCGTGCCGCCCGTCTCACCGTCCACCCAGAAGGTCCGGATGCCCACCGCAAGCACTCCCTCGCGTCGGTCCGCGTCCACCCATCCCACCGCGCCACAGTACGGACCGCGCGGGACGGGCTCGAGATCGGCGATGAGGCGCAGCGCGCTCGACTTGGGTGCCCCGCTGACCGACCCCGGCGGGCTGGTCGCGGCGAGCAGGCCCGCCCAGCCGACACCGGGACGCAGCCGCCCCCGCACCCGTGACACGAGGTGGACGAGACCGGGGTGCTGCTCGACGGCGCACAGCGCAGGGACCGTGACCGACCCCGTCTCGCAGACCCGTCCCAGGTCGTTGCGGACCAGGTCGACGATCATGACGTTCTCGGCGTGGTCCTTGGGCAGCAGGTCGCCCGCCGTCCGTCCGGTGCCCTTGATCGGCCCGGACTCCACCACGTCGCCCGCGCGGCGCAGGAACAGCTCGGGCGAGGCGCTCACCACGGTGACCCCCTCGCGCGGCAGAGCGAGCACCGCTGCGTACGGGGCCGGGTTGCCCGTGGCCAGTGGCGTGGCGAGCCCGACGAGGTCGGCCCCGCGGGCGAGGGGCGCGGACAGCACACGGCACACGTTGACCTGGTACACCTCGCCCGCCGCGATCTCGTCCCGGACGCGGCGTACCGCGTCCTGGTACGCCTCCTGGCCGAGCGAGGACTCCCAGGCGTCGTGCGACGGGCCGTGCCAGCGACCCCCGGGAAGCGGCGCCCGGCGTACGTCGGCGAACCGGGCGCACGTCAGCGTGCCCTCGAACGTCACGAGCACCGCCCAGAAGCCGGACGAGTCCAGCGCCGCCGGGTCGTCCGTGACGTCGACGAGGTCACGCGCCAGCCGGCCGCCCAGGTACGCGAGCGCCGGTCGGTCAGTCGAGCCCACCGGTGACCGCCTCCGCGACCGCCACCAGCTCGGGCAGCAGCCGGTCGACGAGCGCGATCTGCTCGGAGACCTCCCGGTCCTCGTCCATCCGCGGCACGTCGGCGCGCAGCCGGTCCACGACGGCCCGCACCGGTGCGCCCGGCCCGGCGACGTCCGCCCGCAGGTCCACCGCCTGGGCCGCGACGAGGACCTCGACGGCGAGGACGGCCCGCACGTTGGCGACGACGTCGCGGAGCTTGCGCACCGACGTCCAGCCCATGGAGACGTGGTCCTCCTGGTTGCCCGAGGTCGGGATCGTGTCGACGCTCGACGGGTGGGCGAGCACCTTGTTCTCACTGACCAGCGACGCGGCCGTGTACTGGGCGATCATGTAGCCCGAGTTGGTGCCCGGGTCCGGGGCGAGGAACGGGGGCAGACCGCGGGAGAAGGCCGGGTCGAGCGTGCGGTCCGTCCGACGCTCGGAGATGGATGCGAGCTCGGCGAACGCGGTGGCGAGCATGTCCCCGGCGAACGCGAGCGGCTCGCCGTGGAAGTTGCCCGTCGTCATCACCTCGTACGACCCGCCGCCGTCGTCGACGATGACCGGGTTGTCCACGACCGCGCCCAGCTCGGTCTCGAGCACCCCGCGTGCGTGGCCCAGGACGTCCCGCACCGCGCCGTGCACCTGCGGGGCGCACCGCAGGCAGTACGAGTCCTGCACCGCGTGGTCGCTCTCCCGGTGGGACGCCACCAGCGGCGACCCGGCAAGTAGCCGCCTCAGGTTCGCCGCGCTGGCGAGCTGGCCGGCGTGGGGGCGCAACGCGTGCACCCGCGTGTCGTACGGCCGGTCGGTGCCGAGGAGCCCCTCGACGCTCATCGCGCAGGCGAGGTCGGCGGCACGGGTGAGCACGGCCCCGTCCGCGACGGAGAAGGCGAGCAGCGCCTGCATCGGCTCGGTGCCGTTGAGCAGCGACAGCCCCTCCTTCGGGGCGAGGGTCAACGGCGCGAGACCCTCGCCGGCGAGCACGTCGGCCGCCGCGCTGCCGTACGGGTCGTGCGCCCCGGCGCGGCGCAGCCGTCCCTCTCCGACCAGGGGCAGCGCGAGGTGGGCCAGCTGGGCGAGGTCGCCCGAGGCCCCCACCGAGCCCTTGCCGGGCACGACCGGCAGCAGGCCGCGGTCGAGCAGGTCGAGGAGCCGCCGCGGCAGGTCGAGGCGGACGCCGGAGTAGCCGGCGCCCAGCGTGCGCGCCCGGAGCAGGAGCAGGGCCCGAACGACGACGTCGTCGAGCGGCTCCCCCACCCCCGCGGCGTGCGAGCGCAGCAGGTTGAGCTGCATCTGCTCGAGGTCGCTGCGCCCGATGTGCGTGTCGGCCAGGGCGCCGAATCCCGTGGTGACGCCGTACACCACCGCGCCCGCGTCGACGGCCTCGCGCACCACCCGTCGGCTGGCCTCCATCCGGGACGGGACGCCGGGGCCCAGCACGGCGTCCGCCCGCCCGTACGCCACGTCGACGAGGTCCTCCAGCGTGAGCGGGTCGCCGGTGACGGTCACGGTGCGCATGGCCGCGTACCTAGCGGCTGCCGCGGCTCGACCGCGCGCCCTGCTTCGC
>JBOGEN010000065.1:0-6019 GCA_050743265.1 Actinomycetes bacterium | reverse complement strand
GGGCCACCCCAGCCCCCGGACGCGCGGGCGCGCACCCGCCGGGACGCGACTGCGACGAGCGCCCGCCTGGCCACCGGCCGGGTCAGCGGGACGATGAGCAGCAGCCCCGCGACGTCGGTGAGGACCCCCGGGGTGAGCAGCAGCGTGCCGCCGACGAGGACGAGCGCGGCGTCGGCGAGCTCGGTGTCGGGCAGCCGCCCGGACGTGGCGGCGGTCTGCAGCGCCTGCCAGGCGCGCAGGCCCTCCCTCTTCATGAGCCACGCGCCCAGCACGCTGACGGCGAGCAGCAGCAGGATCGTCTCGGGCACGCCGATCGCCCGCCCCGTGGCGACGATGAGCGAGATCTCCGCCAGGGGCACGGCGATGAACGCCACCACCAGGACGAGCCGCATGCCTCTCACTCTCGCAGCAGCCGGGAGCCGCGCGACCTGAGCCCCCACAGCGTGACCCGCCACAGCGCCTCCGCGACGATGCCGCGGCTCATCTTGCTCGAGCCCCGGACCCGCTCGGTGAACGTGATGGGCACCTCGGTGACCCGGTACCCGCGGCGCAGCGCCCGCCAGGCCAGGTCCACCTGGAAGCAGTACCCGGCGGAGGCCACGCCGGCCAGGTCCAGCCCTTCCAGCGTGCTGCGCCGGAACGCCCGGTAGCCGCCGGTGAGGTCGTGCACCGGGACGCCGAGCACGAGCCGGGCGTACGTGTTGCCGCCGCGGGACAGCGCCCTCCGTGCGGGCGGCCAGTTCCGCACCCGCCCGCCGGGCACCCACCGGGAGCCCAGCACCAGGTCGGCGTCGGCGAGCGCGTCGAGCAGCCGCGGCAGCTCCTCGGGGTGGTGCGACCCGTCCGCGTCCATCTCGACGAGCACGTCCGCGCCGCGGTCCATCCCCCACCGGAAGGCGGCCAGGTACGCGGCCCCCAGGCCCTCCTTGGCGTGCCGGTGCAGGACGTGCACCGCGTCGTCGGCGGCGGCGAGCCTGTCGGCCAGCGCCCCGGTGCCGTCCGGGCTGGCGTCGTCCACCACGAGGATCTGCGCCGCGGGCACGGACTCGCGGACCCGGGTCAGCACGCCCGCGAGGTTGGCGACCTCGTTGTAGGTGGGGACGACGACGAGCACCCGGCCCAGCGCATCGGTGCCGGAGTGGTGGGCGCTGCCGGTCACACGCCGGCGCCCCGTCCGCCCGCGGCTCCGTGCGCGCTCCGGTCCACGTTCGAGCTCGCGGCCGTCTCACGGCGTCGCGCGCGCACGGCGACGAGGAGCGCGCCCAGACCCAGGGCGGCCATCGCCCACTCGGGGGCGGTACCGACCCGGTCGGCGACCGTCCGCCCGTCGCGGAGCGGAACCGCAGCGGTGAGCACCGCGGGGACGAACTCGCGGGAGCGGCGGACCACCTCGCCGTCCGGAGCGATCACCGCCGAGATGCCGCTCGTGGCGGCCACGAGCACGGCCCTGCCGTGCTCGACGGCGCGGAGGCGCGACATCGCGAGCTGCTGTGCCGGCTGACCGGTGCGCCCGTAGGTGGCGTTGTTGGTCTGGACGACGATCACGTCCGCGCCGCCGGCGACCACGTCGCGCAGCAGTCCGTCGTACGCCACCTCGAAGCAGATCACGTCGCCCACCGTGGCCGGCCCCACCCTCAGCACGCCAGGACGCTCACCCGCGGCGAAGTCACGGGGGATGCGTGCCAGCCTGTCGATCTGGTCGGCGAGTACGTCGCGGAACGGGATGTACTCGCCGAACGGGACGGGGTGCCGTTTCACGTACGTGCGGCCAGGGCCCTGGCCGGGCGTCCACACGATTCCGGTGTTGTAGGCGAGGTCGCGGTCTGGCCCGGAGACGACCGCGCCGACGAGGGTGGGCACGCCCACCGCGGAGACGGCACCGTCGATGAGGTCGTACGCCCCCGGGTCGGTGTACGGGTCGATGTCGGAGGAGTTCTCCGGCCACACCACCAGGTCCGGCCGGGGCAGGTCCCCCGCGTCCAGACGGCGGGCGTACCGCTCGGTGACCTCGACGTGGTTGTCGAGCACGGCTTGGCGCTGCCCCAGGAAGTCCAGCCCGCTGCGCGGCACGTCCCCCTGGACGACGGCGGCGCGCACCGTGCGGTCCGCGTCCGTGGGCGTCGGCACGAGGGTCGCCAGGGCGGGCAGCGCGACGAGGGCGGCGAGCGCGACCACGGCCGGACGGGCGTGGCGGGCGTACAGCGCGAGCAGGGCCGCCGCGAGGAGCGTACCCGCGAGCGCGGTCGCCGCGGTCACGAGCGGCGCACCGCCGAGCGCGGCGTACGGGGTGAGCGGGGACGCGGTCTGCGCGAACGCCAGCCTCCCCCACGGGAATCCGCCGAAGGGCAGGTGCGCGCGGGCCAGCTCGGCGGCCACCCACAGTGCGGCACCCGCCAGCGGCCAGGCCCGCAGCCGTGACGTGACCGCGAGGCCGGCGCCCAGTACGGCGACGAAGCCGCCCTCGAGAAGGGACAGCCCCACCCAGGCGTCCGTGCCGATCACCCGCATCCACTCGAGCAGCGGCAGGAAGAACGCGACGCCGTAGGCCAGGCCGAGCAGCGCACCGCGACGTGCCTGCTGTCCGTGGACGGCGAGGCTGAGCACGGCGACCGCGGGCACGGCCAGCGGCCAGAGCCCGACCGGGGGGAACGCGGCGGCGAGCAGCAGCCCCCCGCCGGCGGCGAGCGCGGGCCGGGCGAACGGTGGGCTCATCCGGCCGGGGCGCGACGGGCTGGGCCGCGGCCCGTCCACGAGCACCGCCACCGCCACCTCCCTGCCGCACCGGCCGCGTCGACCCGAGACGATCCGCACCCGCGTGCGTGGACGCCGACGCTACCAACGCGGAGCTGGCGGTGGAGGTGCCCGGAGCGGTCGCGGGCGAGCTCGCTGCGACCGGGCGGGAGGCCTGACGAAGGGCAGCCGCGAGGCGAGGCGCGAGGCCAGACGAGGAGCCGGGGCGGGCCAGGCGGGGGACCCAGCCCTGGACCGGAACAAGGCCCGCAACGCCCTTCGGACCGACGTCCTGGCGGCTGGTGGCCGTCTGGACCGTCGTTGTCTACTGGGTGTGCGGGCCTTTTCCGGGTCGCACCCTCCGGCGAGTGACACCTCCCCCGCCTCCCGGCCGCGGCTTCACTGGGCTGGCACCCGGGACGGGCCGTGGTGCTCGGCCGCATCCCCCGCCCAGTTGCACGGTGGAAGGGAGAGATCCCCGTCGGTGTCCGTCGGTGGACTGCCGAGAACCTACTCGCGCGTGCGCTTGACGTGTCAAGAACGCGCTGACCTGCGACGACTCGGGAACCCGCAGGTCAGCAAGGTCCCTGTCGGAACGAACTGGTCGGCGCGAGTTTTTCCGCCCGCAGTGGTGCCGCCGTCGCGACGTCCCTCGGCGGGTGTCACCACGTCGCCGGTCGTCACGTCCGGTGCGTGCTCAGCCGGGGACGACGACCGTGCCGGACGCGGTCGTGACGACGAGTGGCGGGTCGAGAACCGCGGCGGCGGACGGTCCGCGGTCGGGCTCGGCACGACACACGACACGCGCCTCGAACGTGACGCCGCGGCTTCGCCGTCCGACGCGGGTGACGGTCGCGCTCACCTCGACGACGTCGCCCGCACGCACCGCGGCGGTGAACTGCACGTCGTCGTACGAGGCGAACAGCCCCTCGTCCGCGTCGGTGCGGATGCTCAGCTCGGTGGCGGCGTCACCGAAGAGGCCGAGCACGTACGCGCCGTCGACGAGGTCGCCGCCGTAGTGCGCGTGCGCGTACGGCACGTAGCGGCGCTGCGTGACGGTGAGCCCGAGACGAGGGTCGCTCCCCGTGGCGCCGCTCACCCGGCGCCCCTGTCCGTGGCCTGGCCTGAGCCCCGATCTGAGTGAGGCCGAGGCTGGGCTCCCACCCGGGTCCGGGGCAGGCGTGTGGTCCGCCCCCGGGTCGCGGGGCGGGGCGTCCTCGGGCGTCCAGCCCGGCATCAGGGTGTGCACGAGGTAGCTGGCCACCTCGGCGGGGGTGGTGCCCTTGCCGAAGATGCGGTCGACGCCGAGCTCCTCGGCGCGAACCGTGTCGAAGCGTGGCCCGCCGACGATCAGCAGCGGGCGCTCGTCCTCGGAGAACTCGGCGTGGAACGCGGCGGCGAGCTGCTTGGTGTTGTGGATGTGCGCGTTCTTCTGCGTGACCACCTGGGACACAAGGACCGCGTCGGCATGCTCCGCTGTGGCGCGGGCGACGAGCTCGTCGACGGTGACCTGCGAGCCCATGTTGACCACGGTCAGCTCGCGGTAGTACTCGAGCCCCTTCTCGCCGGCGAAGCCCTTGACGTTGAGGATCGCGTCGATGCCGACGGTGTGGGCGTCGGTGCCGATGCACGCGCCGAGCACGACGAGCTTGCGGTTCATCGTCGTGCGCACGGCGAGGTTCACCTCGGTGGGGGCGAGCAGCTCCCACTCCCGTTCGGCCACCTCGACTCGGCTCGGGTCGACGAGGTGGTTCACCCGCCCGTACACGATGAAGAACGTGAAGTCCGGGCCCATCGCCTTGGCGTGCACGACGGTGGCCGGCGAGAGGCCCATCGCGTCGGCGAGCTGCAGGGCCGCCCCGTCGGCCCGCGGGCCGGCGGGGACCGGGAGGGTGAACGACACCTGCACCATCGCGTCGCCGGTGGTGTCGCCGTACGGGCGGACCAGCCGCTTCTCGGGGGTGGCGGCCGGCGGCGAGACGGGGTCCACCCCGGTCGCGCCGGCCGGCCCCCTGGTCGGCGTCGCGGTCGGGGTCGTGGGGGGGGTCGTGGTCGGGCTCATGCGGGGGCCCCTTCCGTGCTGGGGGCGGACGGCTGCTCGAGGAGCTCCACGGCCGGGTTGTGGTAGCCGTCCGCGTGCGGGACGACCCCGTCGAGGCCCTTGCCGCCGTCCGCGGGGCGCCGGGTCACCCCGAACGTGCCGTCCGCGATCGCGGTCAGCAGCGGGATCTCGCCGCCCCCGGCGCAGATCCGGTCGAGCAGGCCCACGGACTCGGCGAGCACCCGGTGGGCGCGCACGACGATGAACCCGTCCGGGCGGGGCACGAAGTCCTCGGCGAGGCTGCCCGCCGCCCGCTTGACGTAGTGGACGTTCTCCAGGGCGAGATCCCGGTCGGACAGCCAGGGGGTGTGGATGCCCTCGGTCATCATGCCGACGAGGATGATCTCCTGCCCCGTCATCACGCCGGCCAGGTTGAAGAACGCGTCGAGCAGGTAGCCGGCGAAGATGTTGCCGGTCATGTGCTTGGTCGGCGGCATGTACTTCAGCGGCGCGTGCGGGAACAGCTCGCGGACGAGCTGGGCGTGCGCGAGCTCGAGGCGGAACGAGTCCGGGATCTCCGGGTTGATCTCGAACGCGTGCCCGAGACCGAGCTGGGAGTCGGCGAGCCCGGCCTCCGTACCGAAGTACTCGTTGAGCAGCTGGGAGACGACCACCGTGTGCGCGGCGTCCACCGCGTCGGCCGTGGTGAGGTAGTTGTCCTCGCCGGTGTTGATGACGATGCCCGCGCGGGCGTGCACCTGGCGGGAGAACCGCTGGTCGATGAACGTCCGCCGCGGGTTGATGTCGCGGAAGATGATCCCGTACATGCAGTCGTTGAGCATCATGTCGAGCCGCTCCAGCCCGGCCAGCGCGGCGATCTCCGGCATGCACAGCCCGGATGCGTAGTTCGTCAGGCGCACGTAACGGCCCAGCTCGGCGGACACCTCGTCGAGGGCGGCCCGCATCAGCCGGAAGTTCTCCTGCGTGGCGTACGTACCCGCGTACCCCTCGCGGGTGGCGCCCTCGGGCACGTAGACGAGCAGCGACTGCCCGGTCGAGCGGATCACCGCGACGATGTCGGCGCCCTCCCGCGCGGCGGCCTGCGCCTGCGGGATGTCCTCGTAGATGTCCCCGGTCGCCACGATGAGGTACACCCAGGGCTTGGCCGGGTCGCCCACCCCGGCCACGAGCCGGTCCCGCTCGGCGCGGCGCGCGTCAAGCCGGACGATGCCGCGGCCCACCGACTCG
>JBOGEN010000064.1:0-6955 GCA_050743265.1 Actinomycetes bacterium | reverse complement strand
GCCCGCTGCAGGACGCGATGAGCGACGGCGCCGGCGTGCTCCGCAACGCGGACGGGCTCGCCGTCACCGGGAAGCGGCTCGCCGACCTCGCGTCCCGGCCGGGCCGGGAGCCCCGCACCGAGGCGTGGGAGGCGACGAACCTCCTCACGGTGGCGTCCGCTCTGACCGCGGCCGCGAGCGCGCGGGCCGAGACCCGCGGCAGCCACTGGCGTGAGGACTTCCCCGACACCGACGACGAGACATGGCGCGGCCACCTCGACACCCGGCTGGCCGGCGCGACGCTCACCACCCGCTATGTCCCCGAGGAGCCGCATGACCGCGAGTGACAGCCTGCGTGACCTGCCGGACGACCTCACCGGTCGCCTGCGCGCGGCAGGGCTCGACCCGCAGGCCGTCCGCGCCGTCGCCCTCGCCGCCGTCGCGGAGGACCTCGGCGGCGGCGTGGACGTGACGAGCGACGCGACCGTGCCCGAGAGCCAGCGCGCGACCGCGAGGTTCGTCGCCCGGAAGGCCGGCGTGGTGGCCGGGCTGCCCGTGGTCGAGGCGGTGCTGCACCTCGTGGCGGGTCCGAACGTCGAGGTGGGCGCACACGCGCAGGATGGCGACCGGGTTCGGCCAGGAGACGTCCTGCTCGTCGCCACCGCGCGGACCCGCGCGCTGCTCACCGCGGAGCGTACGGCGCTCAACCTGCTCACCCACCTGTCCGGGGTGGCCACGCTGACGCGGCAGTGGGTGGACGCCGTCGCGGGCACCGGCGCGGAGATCAGGGACACCCGCAAGACGCTGCCCGGTCTGCGTGCGCTGGAGAAGTACGCCGTGCGCTGCGGTGGGGGGACCAACCACCGGATGGGCCTCTGGGACGCCGCCCTGGTGAAGGACAACCACGTCGTCGCGGCGGGCGGGGTCGCCGAGGCGTTCCGTGCGGTCCGCGCGGCCGACGCCGCCCTGCCGGTCGAGGTCGAGTGCGACACGGTCGCCCAGGTGGCCGAGGCCGTGGATGCGGGCGCCGACCTCGTGCTCTGCGACAACATGCCGCCCGAGCGGCTCGCCGAGGCCGTCGCCGTCACGGCGGGACGTGCCCGCCTGGAGGCCAGCGGAGCCCTCTCGCTCGCGGTGGCCCGCCAGGTCGCCGAGACCGGGGTCGACTACCTTGCCGTCGGCGCACTCACCCATTCGGCGCCGGCGCTGGACATCGGGCTCGACCTGGACGCGAGGCCCCCGGGCGAGGAGACCACGCAGCCGACCACCACCGGGCGGAAGGGACGGGACTGATGCTGCTCACCATCGACGTCGGCAACACGAACACCGTGTTCGGCCTGTTCGAGCGCGACGAGATCGTCGAGCACTGGCGTACCGCGACCGACGCCAGCCGGACCGCGGACGAGCTGGCGGTCGTCCTGTCCGGGCTGCTGAGCCAGTACCCCGGCCCGGGGGGCGTTGACGTCGACGGGATCGCGCTGTGCTCGACCGTGCCCAAGGTGCTGCACGAGATGCGGGAGATGGTGCGGCGCTACTACGGGGATGTGCCGTCGCTCATCGTCGAGCCCGGGGTCAAGACCGGCGTCCCCGTCCTCATGGACAACCCCAAGGAGGTCGGCACCGACCGCATCATGAACACGGTGGCCGCCCACCACCTCTACGGCGGGCCGTGCATCGTCGTCGACTTCGGCACGTCCACGAACTTCGACGTCGTCTCGTCCCGCGGCGAGTTCCTCGGCGGAGCCCTCGCCCCGGGCATCGAGATCTCGATCGACGCGCTGGCGAGCCGCGGGGCCCAGCTGCACAAGGTCGAGCTGCTGCGCCCCCGCTCGGTGATCGCCAAGAACACGACCGAGGCGCTGCAGTCCGGGTTCCTCTACGGGTTCGTCGGGCAGGTGGACGGCCTCGTGACCCGCATGGTCGCCGAGATGACGGACGACCCCGAGGAGGTCACCGTGGTGGCGACCGGCGGGCTCGCCCCGCACGTGCTCGAGGAGTCGGAGACCATCGACCTGCACGAGCCGTGGCTCACGCTGATCGGGCTCCGCCTCGTGTACGCGAGGAACATGGTGGCCTGACCGGGTGGGACGCACGGCCGGCACGTCCGGCCCCGGTAGCCTCGTGAGACGTGACCGACGCCCGTGACAGGCAGCCGCAGGACGACCTCCCCGAGCAGATGCGCGTACGCCGGGAGAAGCTCGACCGGCTGCGCGCCCAGGGCGTCGACCCTTACCCCCTGGGCTTTCCCCGCACGGACTCGATCGCTGCCGTACGCGCCCGGCACCTTGACCTCGTGCCGGACACCGCCACGGGCGACCGCGTCGGCGTCGCCGGACGGGTCGTGCTCAACCGGGTGACCGGCAAGCTCGTCTTCGCCACGCTGCGGGACGGCTCGGGCGACGTGCAGGTGATGCTCTCCCGCGACGACGTGGGCGAGGAGTCGCTCTCGGCCTGGAAGTCCGACGTCGACCTCGGTGACCACGTCGGCGTCGAGGGGGAGGTCATCACGTCCCGCCGCGGGGAGCTGTCCGTGCTGGCCAGCCACTGGGCGCTCACGTCCAAGGCGCTGCGGCCCCTGCCGGAGAAGCACAAGGGGCTCACCGACCCCGAGGCCCGCGTACGCCAGCGGTACGTCGACCTGATCGTCACCCCCGAGGCGCGCGAGATGGTGCAGCTGCGCAGCACCGTGCTCCGCTCGCTGCGCCACACGCTGGACCGGCACGGGTTCGACGAAGTCGAGACGCCGGTGCTCCAGAGCCTGCACGGCGGGGCCGCGGCACGGCCGTTCACCACCCACCTCAACGCGTTCGACATGCCGATGTACCTGCGCATCGCGCTCGAGCTGCACCTCAAGCGCTGCGTCGTCGGCGGGGTCGACCGGGCGTACGAGATCGGGCGGATCTTCCGCAACGAGGGCGTGGACGCCACCCACAGCCCGGAGTTCACCATGCTCGAGGCGTACGAGGCGTACGGCGACTACGACACGATGGCGGCCCTCACCCGCGACCTCGTCCGCGACGCGGCCCGCGCCGCCGGACGCACCGTCGTGCCGGACGGCGCCGGTGGCGAGGTCGACCTCGAGCAGCCCTGGCGCGAGGTGACCCTCCACGAGGCCGTCTCGCAGGCGGTCGGGGAGGAGCTCTCCGTCGAGACTCCCGTGGAGCCGCTGCGCAAGATCGCCGACCGGCTCGGCGTCTCCTATGATCCCGGCTGGGACGCCGGCCACGTCGTCCTCGAGCTGTTCGAGAAGCTCGTCGAGCACACGCTGCGCCACCCGACGTTCGTGCGGGACTACCCCACGTCGGTGCGGCCGCTCGCACGCCCGCACCGGTCGGCGCCGGGGCTCGTCGAGGCCTGGGACCTGCTGATCTCCGGCGTGGAGCAGGGCGTGGCGTACTCGGAGCTCGTCGACCCGGTCGAGCAGCGTCGCCGCCTCACCGAGCAGTCGCTCAAGGCGGCCGGCGGCGACGCCGAGGCGATGCAGCTCGACGAGGACTTCCTCCGGGCCCTCGAGTACGGGGCGCCCCCTATGGGAGGCATGGGCCTCGGTGTCGACCGGCTGCTCATGCTGCTCACCGGGGCCGGTATCCGCGAGACGATCCTGTTCCCGACGGTGAAGCCCGAGTGAGCGCGGCGTGACCTCGCAGGCCGAGAGTCCGCAAGCCAGCAGCCCGGGGGCCCGCCGGTGCCGGTGACCGTACGCCGTGCCCGCACGTCGGACGTGAAGGGCATCCGCGCGCTCGTGGACCACTACGCCCCGGACGGCAGCCTGCTGTCGAAGGCCACGGTCACCCTGTTCGAGGACATCCAGGAGTTCTGGGTTGCCGTCGACGACGACTCCGGCCAGTTCCTCGGCTGCGGCGCCCTGCACGTCATGTGGGAGGACCTCGCCGAGGTCCGCACGATCGCGGTCGCGCCGGAGCACCGCGGGTGCGGAGTCGGGCACCAGCTGATCGAGCGCCTGCTCGACACCGCCCGCGAGCTCGGGGTCTCCCGCGTGTTCACGCTGACGTTCGAGGTCGAGTTCTTCCGCCGGCACGGCTTCGCGCCGCTCGACGCGACGCCGGTCGACCACGACGTGTTCGAGCAGCTGCTCCAGTCGTACGACGAGGGCGTGGCCGAGTTCCTCGACCTGGAGCGGGTCAAGCCGAACACCCTCGGCAACACGAGGATGCTGCGCCGGCTCTGAACCCTGCCCCTCTGAACCCGCCCCTCTGAACCCTGCCCCGCTGAACCCGCCCCGAGCCCGGGGGCCGGGCCGGCCCGTCTGTACCGTGACCGCCGTGGAGATCCTGGACGTCGCCCGTACGCAGGTTGTCGAGGCAGGTCGTGGCCTCACCGAGCCGCAGGTGCTCGAGGTGCTGCGGCTGCCGGACGAGGCCCTGCCGAGCATGCTGGCGGTGGCCCACGAGGTCCGGCTGCGCCACTGCGGCCCGGACGTCGAGGTCGAGGGCATCGTGTCGCTCAAGACCGGGGGCTGCCCCGAGGACTGCCACTTCTGCTCGCAGTCCGGCCAGTTCACCTCGCCCGTGCGGTCGGTGTGGCTGGACGTGCCCGCCCTGGTCGAGGCCGCCCGCGAGACCCGGGCCACGGGCGCGTCCGAGTTCTGCATCGTCGCCGCCGTACGCGGCCCGGACGAGCGGCTCATGAGCCAGGTCCGCGACGGCGTGAAGGCGATCACCGACGCGGTCGACATCAACGTGGCCTGCTCGCTCGGCATGCTCACCCAGGAGCAGACGGACGAGCTCAAGGCCATGGGCGTGCACCGGTACAACCACAACCTCGAGACTGCGCGCTCGTACTTTCCGCAGGTCGTCACCACGCACAGCTGGGAGGAGCGCTGGGACACCTGCGAGATGGTGCGCGCGTCCGGCATGGAGCTGTGCTGCGGTGCCCTCGTCGGCATGGGCGAGACGCTGGAGCAGCGGGCCGAGCTCGCCGCCCAGCTCGGCGCGCTCGAGCCGGACGAGGTGCCGCTCAACTTCCTCAACCCCCGGCCGGGCACGCCGTTCGCCGATCTGCCGCTCATGGAGCCCGCGAACGCCCTGCGCACGATCGCCGCGTTCCGGCTCGCCCTGCCACGCACGATCCTGCGGTACGCCGGCGGCCGCGAGCTCACCCTCGGCGACCTCGGCACCCGGGAGGGACTGCTCGGCGGCGTCAACGCGGTGATCGTCGGCAACTACCTCACCACGCTGGGGCGTGACCCGTCCGAGGACCTCGCGCTGCTGTCCGACCTGCGGATGCCGATCAAGGCGCTCTCGGCGACGCTGTAGGCGCTGGCATGTCCCTCGTTCCGCGCTTCTGCGACCACTGCGGGGGTGAGCGCGCCGCAGACGGCGGCGCCGACACGCACGTCGATTCCCAGGCCGACACGCTCGCCGACACGCTCGCCGACACCCAGGCCGACGCCCACGCCGCCTGCACGCGGGCGCGGGGCCTCGAGCCGCCCCGGTTCTGCCCGCACTGCCGGCGTCGGATGGTCGTCCAGGTGGTGCCGCGGGGGTGGACCGCGCGGTGCTCGGAGCACGGTGCGCCAGACGCCGAGGAGCGGGTTGCCGAGTCCGAGGCCCTGATCGCGTACGACCGGGAGCACCTCTGGCACCCGTACTCGTCGATGGCCGAGCCCTCTCCGGTGCGCCTCGTCGAGTCCGCGTCCGGCGTCCGGCTGCGCTTCGCGGACGGGACGGAGGCGGTGGACGGCATGTCGTCCTGGTGGGCGGCGATCCACGGGTACCGGCATCCCGTCCTCGACGCGGCGGCACGCGCCCAGCTCGACACGATGAGCCACGTGATGTTCGGCGGCCTCACCCACGAGCCCGCCGTACGTCTGGCCGAGCGCCTCGTCGAGGTCACCCCGGACGGGCTGGAGCACGTGTTCCTCGCCGACTCCGGCTCGGTGTCGGTCGAGGTCGCACTCAAGGCGTGCCTGCAGTACCAGCGCGCGCAGGGCCGCCCCCGGCGTACGCGGGTCCTCACGATCCGGGGCGGCTACCACGGCGACACGTTCGGCGCGATGAGCATGTGCGACCCGGTGGGGGGCATGCACGCGCTGTTTCGCGGCATCCTGCCCGAGCACGTGTTCGCCCCTCGTCCCCCAGCCGGGTTCGACAAGGCGGCCGACGACCCGGAGGTCGCCGCGTGGGCCGCCCACGTCGAGGCGCTCGCCGCCGAGCACGAGGGCACGATGGCCGCGGTCGTCGTCGAGCCCGTCCTCCAGGGCGCCGGGGGCATGTACGTCTACAGCCCCGCCTGCCTGCAGGTGCTGCGCCACGTCGCCGACCGGCACGGGCTCCTCCTCGTCCTGGACGAGATCGCCACGGGGTTCGGCCGGACGGGCACGCTCTTCGCCTCCGAGCACGCCGGCGTGCGGCCCGACGTGCTCTGCCTCGGCAAGGCGCTGACCGGCGGGTACCTCACCATGGCCGCGATGCTGTGCACGGCCGAGGTGGCACGCGGGGTCAGCGCTCCCGAGGCCGGAGGAGCCCTCATGCACGGGCCCACGTTCATGGCCAACCCGCTGGCCGCGTCCGTGGCACGGGCGAGCCTCGACCTGCTGCTCGGCCAGGACTGGCAGGGCCGGGTCCACCGGATCGAGGGGCTGCTCGCCGACGGGCTCGCCCCGGCGTCGGGGCTGCCAGGGGTCAAGGACGTCCGGGTGCTCGGGGCGGTGGGCGCCGTCCAGCTCGAGGGCCCGGTGGACGTCCCGCGCCTCACCGACGCGGCGCTGCGGCGGGGCGTGTGGGTGCGCCCGTTCCGCGACCTCGTCTACACGATGCCGCCGTACGTCTGCACTGACGAGGACGTCCGCCTGATCACCGACGGCATCGTCGGGGCGGTGGGGGAGTGCCTGGGGTCGTGACCGGTCACCCGTTCCTGTCCTGGCTCGGGGACCAGGCGGCCGCGCGCGAAGCGGCGGGGCTGTCGCGCGGCCTGTCCGCACGCGGGGCCCGCGGCGCGCGGGGCGTGCTCGACC
>JBOGEN010000063.1:0-19432 GCA_050743265.1 Actinomycetes bacterium | reverse complement strand
CCCCCGGACGTCCCGCTGCCGGCGGGCTGGCGCCCGGATCTTGCGGGTCCCGGACGGGACACCGTGCGCCCCGGAGGCGACCCGGCGGGCCGGGGACGACCCTGGCCGCCCTGGCTGCCCCCCCTGCCCCGGTTCGGCTCTCTGCCCTCCTGGGGTTGCCCCGGTCCGGGGCGGGCCCGGGCCCGGCGGGGCCCCCGTCCAGGGCCGGGGGTGGGCCGCTCGCTCACGGCGTACCGCCGGTGGCGGGAGCCTCCTCGGTGACCGATCCGGACGTCGACCCGGTGGGCGACCCGGACGCCGGCTCCCCGGCCGGACGTGGCCCGGGCTTCGCAGGAGCCGGCTCCCCGCGGACCTCACCGGACCGCGGGTTCACGAACGCAGGCGAGCCGCTTTGCACCATGCCCAGCTCGCGTGCCCGCGCGGAGAGCACCTGCGGCGTGGAGAGCCGTGCGACCTCCTCCCCGAGCTGCTGCTCCCGGTCCGCGAGTGCGGCGTTCTCGACCTTGAGGTCGTACACCCGGAACGAGCCTTCCGCGAGCGCGGTGTTGAGCAGCAGCAGGCCGACGAGGCCGCCGCCGAGCAGGGTGACCACGAGGGCGACGAACGGCGCCCGCGCCGGCCGGTGAGGACGCGACGGGACGACCCGCAGCGGCGGACGGGACGGCTCCGGCCTGGCCGGACGTACCGCCGGAGAGGTGCGGACGCTGCGCGCCGTGCTGGTGCTCATGCGGCCTCCCTGATCCGTTCGGCGGCCCGGAGCCGCGCCGAGGCGGCCCGCGGGTTGTCGGTGGTCTCCTGCTCGCCGGGGACCTCCACGCCCCGGGTGAGCAGGCGCAGCCGTGGCTCGGTCCCCGGCGGGACGACGGGCAGGTCCGGCGGCGCCGTGCTGCGTGCGCCGGCGGCGAACGTGCGCTTGACCAGACGGTCCTCGAGCGAGTGGTACGACAGCACGACCATGCGCCCGCCGACGGCCAGCGCGTCCACGGCGGCGGGCAGCGCCCGGGTGAGCACGTCCAGCTCGTCGTTCACCTCGATGCGCAAGGCCTGGAAGGTGCGCTTGGCCGGGTGACCCCCGGTACGCCGCGCCGCCGCCGGAACGCTCGACCTGACGAGGTCGGCGAGCCGGGCGCTCGAGGTCAGGGGCGACCGGTCGCGCTCGGCCACGATCGCGTCGGCGATCCGGCGGGCGAAGCGCTCCTCGCCGTACCGGCGCAGCACCCGCGCGAGCCGATCGGCCGGGTAGGTGTTGACGACGTCCGCGGCGGTTGGCCCGCGGGTCGGGTCCATGCGCATGTCCAGGGGGGCGTCCTGCGCGTAGGCGAAGCCCCGACCCGCCTCGTCCAGCTGCATGGACGACACCCCGAGGTCGAAGAGCACCCCCTGAACGCGGCGGTAGCCGAGCCGTGCGAGCACCTCGCCGATCTCGTCGTAGACGGCGTGCACGAGGTCGACCCGCCCGGCGTACGGGGAGAGCCGCGACGTGGCTGACTCGAGCGCCGCCGGGTCCCGGTCGAGCCCGACGAGGCGGAGGCCGCCATGGGCACGGAGCAGCGCCTCCGCATGGCCGCCGAGTCCGAGGGTCGCGTCCACGACCACGGACTCAGGGGGCTCGAGCGCGGGGGCGAGAAGGTCGAGGACGCGCCCGAGCATGACGGGGACGTGCCGGACGGCGCCCATCACATCAACCCGGGACGCCCGAGACCAGTGTGCCCAGCGCGACCACCGCGAGCGCGAACGCCGCCGTGGACGCCATGAGCATCAGGCTCGAGCGGACGTCGTCGCTGAGGGTGTCCCGGGGACCGAGAGGGGGGCGCGCGCCGCTGGTCTGCGCCTGCACCGGCGAGTGCGTGACCGGCCGGACGGCCAGCTCGGCCGACGTGCGGCCGGCCGTGGCCGTGGTCGTGCTCTCGGTGGACCCAGTCGTGCTCGCGTTCATCTCGACCCTTCTCGTGCGTACTCGCTGGGCGGCCGGTGGGGCACCGGCTCGCGGACCAGCGCCCCACTCTGGTGGACGGACGTCTGCGAACCCTGGCCGGGTCCTGACGCCGCGTCGTGTGGCCAGGTCCCCGCCCGCCGACCCGACAAGGAGCGGTGCCTTCTGGCGCCGGGGAAGGGACGTCAGAGGGCGGATTGGGCGGGTGGAGACCTCGCGACACGCCGGCGTCACAGGATGCCGGGCAGCACCTCCTCGGACAGGTCGGCGAACGCCTGCTCCTGCTCGGCCTCGTAGGCCTCCCAGGCGTCGGCGCCCCAGATCTCGACGCGGGTGTTGGCCCCGTTCACCACGCAGTCGCGGGTCAGCCCGGCGTACTCGCGCAGCTTCGGGGGGACGGTGATGCGGCCCTGCTTGTCGGGCACCTCGTCGGAGGCGCTGGCGAACAGGACGCGGGTGTAGTCACGGGCCGCCTTGGCCGTCACAGGTGCCTGGCCGAGGGCCTGCGTGATGCGGCGGAACTCCTCGATGCCGAACACGTACAGGCACCGTTCCTGGCCTTTGGTGAGCACGAGGCCCCCCGTAAGAGCGTCGCGGAACTTTGCCGGAAGGAACAGGCGTCCCTTGTCGTCCAGACGCGGCGAGTACGAGCCGAAGAACACCGGCCCTCCCCTCCGCGGCCACTGGAGGTTCCCCCTCCCCCATTGCGCGCCACTGTACTCCACATCACCCCACGGTCAACGAGAATCGGCATGTCCGACGCGTGACGTGAGACTCGAGTCCGCAGGTCAGCGGCTCGCCTTGGCGGTGGGGCGACGTTGGGGCGTGGTGGAGCCCCCCGGGGCAGCCGTGCCCGGGGCCGCGCTCTCCGCGGCCCTCCGGAGGCTTTTGGGTGGGTCTGTGGTGGCGCGTCCGGTGGTCTCAGACGGGGACGGCGAGGCTGAGCCCGAACGACCCGGCGGGGTCGGTCCACCAGGACGCCAGGGCGAAGCCGGCGGCTGCCAGCTCGGCCTCGACGCCCTCGCGCCGGAACTTCGACGACACCTCGGTCCGCATCTGCTCACCGTCGGTGAACGTGACGTCGAGGTCCAGGGCCTCGACGCGGACCGGCTGGTCCCCCTGCGCCTGCAGCCGCATCTCGATCCGCTCCGCCTCGGCGTCCCAGACCGCGAGGTGCCTGAAGCGGTCGACGTCGAAGTCCGCGTCGAGCTCGCGGTTGAGGACGTGCAGCACGTTGAGGTTGAACGCCGCGGTCACCCCGGACGCGTCGTCGTACGCGGGTACGAGGACGTCAGGGCTCTTCACCAGGTCGGTGCCGAGCAGGAGCGCATCGCCCTCGCCCAAGCCGGACCTCACGTCGGCGAGGAACGCCGCCCGCGGACCCGGTTCGAGGTTGCCAATCGTGCTGCCGAGGAACGCGGTGAGCCGCCGCCCGCCGTCGGGCAGCAGCCCGAGGTGCTGCTCGAAGTCGCCGACGACGGCGTGCACCCGCATGCCGGGGTAGTCGGCGAGCACCGCCTCGCTGGCCGCCACAAGCGCGGGCTCGCTCACGTCGAAGGGGACGTAGCGGGTGAGCGTCCCGGCGTCTGCGAGCGCGTCGAGCAGCAGCCGGGTCTTCTCGGACGAGCCGGACCCGAGCTCGACGAGCGTGTCCGCGCCGGTCGCTGCGGCGATGTCGGCCGCGTGCTCGGCGAGGATGCCGCGCTCCGTACGGGTCGGGTAGTACTCGGGCAGCCGGGTGATGTCCTCGAAGAGCTCGCTGCCCCTCGCGTCGTAGAACCACTTCGGGGGGAGCGCCTTCGGCCGTGCGGTGAGCCCTGCGCGGGCGTCCGCGCGCAGCGTCTTGGCGAGGACGTCGGCATCGAGGAGGCGGTCGACGGCGAGGGTGGTCACGGGTTCTCCGTCCCGTTGAGGGCATCGGCGAGCGGGGTGGTCCGCACCCGGTCGGGTGTGGCGACGAGCACCGAGCCGTCCGGCACGTCGTGCCACCCGGCCTCGTCGTCGAAGGGCTCGGAGGCGACGACGACCTCGCCGGGACTGCTGCGGTGGCACAGCGTGTCCCCGGCGACGGTCGCGACGACCTGCGTGCCGTCTGTCATCAGAAGGTTGAGTCGGGCGTCCGGCACGGCACGGGCGGCGTGCACCGTGGCTGCGAGAGCACGCTGGGGGCTCTCCCCGGAGGCGAGACGGTCGCGCACCATCGCCCAGAGCAGACCCGAGTCGGTGAGCGCGTCCGTGCGCAGCAGGGTCTCCGCGGGCAGACCGGCGACCAGCGAGGCGGCAGAGTGCGGCCAGCCCGGCAGGCAGCCGTTGTGACTGAACAGCCACGGCCCGTCCGCGAACGGCGCAGCCGCTGCCTCGCCCCCCGCCTGGCCAGGAGTGGCCGAGCGGACGGCGGCGAGCAGGGCGCCGGAGCGGACGACGCGGGCCAGGTCGGCGAAGAACGGGTCCGCCCACAGCGGGACGTCCCGTCGGTAGCGGGCCGGGAGCGGGTCACCGTCCGCGTACCAGCCGACGCCGAACCCGTCGGCGTTCACGGTGCCGTGCCGCTGGCGCCGCGGCGCCCAGGACTGGCGGACCAGCCCGTGCGGCGGGTCGACGAGGAGCGCGCCCAGGGCGCGCGGCGGCCCGAGGTATGCCAGGTGACGGCACACGGTCAGCCGCGCCCCGACTCGTCGGCCCCGGCGTCGCGGGCGGTGCGGAAGCCGGCGAAGACCTGCCGCCGGACCGGGAGGTCCCAGTTGCGGAACGTGCCGCGGCTGGCCACCGGGTCCACCGCGAACGAGCCGCCCCGCAGCACCTTGTGCTCCGGGCCGAAGAACACCTCGGAGTACTCCGCGTACGGCCAGGGCGCGAACCCTGGGTAGCCGGTGAAGTCGCTGGAGGTCCACTCCCACACGTCACCGACCATCTGCCGCACGCCGTACGCCGACGCCCCGGCCGGGTACGAGCCGGCGGGCGCGGGCTGGAGGTGGCGCTGGCCGAGGTTCGCGAGCTCGGGGGTCGGCTCGTCGTCGCCCCAGGGGAAGCGGCGGGAGCGCCCGGTGGCCGGGTCGTGCCGGGCGGCCTTCTCCCACTCCGCCTCGGTCGGCAGGCGGCGCCCGGCCCATCGGGCGTACGCGTCGGCCTCGTACCACGAGACGTGGCAGACCGGCTCGTCCGGTGGCACGGGCTCGAGGTGGCCGAACCGGCGGCGCACCCACTGGCCGCCGTCGCGCGACCAGGTGCGCGGGGCGGCGAGGCCCTGCGTCTGCACGTACGCCCAGCCGTCCGGGTGCCACCACTGCGGCTGCGCGTACCCGCCGGCGTCGACGAAGGCGGCGTACGCCCCACTCGTCACCGGGGTGGTGTCGAGCCAGAACGCGCCGAGGGACACCTCGTGGGCAGGCCGCTCGTTGTCGAGCGCCCAGGGCTCGGTCGAGGTGCCCATAAGGTACGGCCCCGCGGGGACGAGCACCTCGGGCGGAAGGGTCGCCGCGTCCGCCGGCGCGGGCGGCGGGGGCGGCGCGGACAGGGCGGGCTCGCCGCGCCGCAGCGCGTGGGTGATGAGCATGGTCTCGTCGTGCTGCTGCTCGTGCTGGGCGATCATGCCGAAGGCGAAGCCCTGCTCGGTGAGGCGGCTGCCCGACATCGGAGTGGCCTCGAGGAGGTCGAGCACCCGGCCCCGCACCGTACCGAGGTAGGAGCGGGCCTCGGACGGGAGGAGCAGCGGGAGCGAGGGGCGGTCCGCACGCGGGTGCTGGAACGCGTCGTAGAGGTCGTCGATCTCCGGGTGCATCGGGTCGCGGCCGCCGACGTTGCGCAGCAGCCAGAGCTCCTCCTGGTTGCCGACGTGGGCGAGGTCCCACACGAGCGGGGACATCAGCGGCGAGTGCTGGGCGACGAGGTCGGGCTCGTCCACGCAGTCGGTGAGCGCGAGGCTGCGGGCCCGGCTCGCCTCCAGCGATGCGGCGATGCGGCCACGCAGCGCGTCCTCGCCGAGTCGGGCGGCGTCGGTGGCGTTCAGCACGGGACGGTCTCCTTCACGGGCGGGACGGCGTCGGCCCGCCACTCGGCGAGCCGGTCGTCGGCCGGGGTGCGTCCCCGGGCGACATAGCGGTCGGCGTAGCGGTGCACGGCGGCGAGCGCGCTCCCGGACAGGCCGAGGCGTGGCAACGCATCGAGCGCCGCCGCGAAGCACGCCTGGGCTGCGGCCGCCAGCGCTGGGTCGCGCAGCCCGTGCCGGGCCGCGCGGAGCCAGGGCGAGGAGAGCGGCTCTCCCTCGTCCAGCGCCGCTGCGCCCTCGAGGGGCTCGACGGCGGCCAGGGCATGGTCGGCGGCTACCGCGTCCTCGACGAGGGCGGTGACGACGGCAAGGGGCACCGCCCAGGCGTCCACCGGTTGGGCGTCGATCATGCGGAGCTCCAGCCAGCCCTTGGGGCGCACCGGCGGGAACAGGGTGC
Source organism: Actinomycetes bacterium (assembly GCA_050743265.1). Lineage (GTDB taxonomy): Bacteria > Actinomycetota > Actinomycetes > JBOGEN01 > JBOGEN01 > JBOGEN01. Next base: position 13,057 of record JBOGEN010000063.1, on the reverse strand, counting down.
TCAGGTGGTAGTCGAGGTCCTCCTGCGTGGGAGGGCGCGGACGCTTGCAACGCACCCAGTCCCGGAACGTGAAGTCGACCGGGCGCTCCCACGGGCCCCTTGCCGTGCGGACGCACAGCACCTGGGCGTCCAGGGCGTACCGGGCCCAGGCCTCGCGGGGGTCGAGCGCCCCGTCGCCCGGCACGCCCCGAGCCGCGCCCCGAGCACTCCCCCCACCGCGGAGGGGCTCAGGGACGGGGCGGGTACGCCCGGGGTCGAGCCGGCTCCACACCGCCTGGCGGGTCGAGCGCCAGCCGGTGGGTCGTCCGCCCTGCAGCGGTGAGTTGGCGAACGCCGCGACCAGCACGGGCCCGAGGGCGTGGACCAGGCGCCACCGATGCCGGAACCCGGACACCCCGGCGCCCTCCTGCCCCGCGTCCAGGCAGACCTGGACCGAGGCCGTCGAGCACATCATCACCCGGCCGTCCGGACCCGTCCGGTCGAAGAAGGCCTCCATGGCCAGGTAGCGCGGCAGGTCGAGCACCCGGGACGGCGGCCGGAGCGGGTCGAGCCCGGCGCCGTGCAGCCGCAGGCCCCGGGCGACGAGGACGTCGCCGAGGGCGTCCAGGTCGGCTCGGGCCGAGGAGACGCAGGAGGGGAGCGAGGGGGCGGGCAGCGAGGAGATCTCGAGCTGGCCGCCGGGTTCACACGTGAGGGTGCCTCGGGCGGGGAGGCTCCGCTGGCCGGTCAGATGCGGGCCGAGCGTGGCCGCGAGGCGGGACGCGGGGACAGGAGCGGCGGGGTCGGTCGAGTCGTGACAGAACCATTCGAGCTCGACACCGACCTGCCCTGGTGGCCCTGTCTTGAAGCAGGTGGAGGCCACGTAGGCCTCGACGTCCCGCTCGCAGAGCGGGCCGGCGGCCTTTCCCGCAGGTCCCCGGTCCGGGCGGCTGTGCGGCGTCGCCGGACGGACCCGCCGCGCGGCTGATGCTCCTCGGTACACGTCGCTGCCCCTCCGCCGGGTCGTACCGCCCCTGACCGCCGTACCCGAGGACCCTACGACCGACCCCCGACGAAACAAACCCGCCGCCGACCGGCAGATGACACACCGGTTCCCCCGGTGACTCGTCACGACGGCCGAAACCGGGCGATGATGTGAGGCGACGACGACCGGGAGGCCTGTGTGACGACCACCGCGACAGACCGGCCAGGGCTCGACGACCTCGCCGTGACCGCGACGCGTATCAGGAACTCCGTCGAGAGCGTGATCGACGGTAAGCCCGAGGTCGTCCGACTCTCGCTCGCCGTCCTGCTGGCCGAGGGCCACCTGCTCATCGAGGACGTCCCAGGGGTCGGCAAGACGATGCTGGCCAAGGCGCTCGCCCGATCCGTCGACTGCAGCGTCCGACGCATCCAGTTCACCCCCGACCTGCTGCCGAGCGACATCACCGGCGTCAGCGTGTTCGACCAAGAGCGCCGCCAGTTCGAGTTCAAGCCCGGGGCGGTCTTCGCGAACGTGGTCGTCGGCGACGAGATCAACCGGGCCTCCCCGAAGACCCAGTCCGCGCTGCTCGAGTGCATGGAGGAGCGGCAGGTCACCGTCGACGGCGTCACGTACGACCTCGAGGCGCCGTTCATGGTGATCGCGACGCAGAACCCGATCGAGATGGAGGGCACGTACCCGCTGCCCGAGGCGCAGCGCGACCGCTTCATGGCCCGGGTCGCGATGGGCTACCCGGAGCCGACGGCGGAGCTCCAGATGCTCGACAGCCACGGCTCGCGGTCCCCTCTGGACGAGGTGGAGCCGGTCGCGGAGGCCCGCGAGATGGCCAAGCTGATCGAGGTGGTCCGCGGCGTGCACGTCGCGGACACGGTTCGCCAGTACGCGATCGACCTGGTGACCGCGACCCGCTCGTCACCTGACCTCCGGCTCGGTGCGTCCCCCCGGGCGACGCTGCACCTCGTCCGTGCGGCCCGTGCCACGGCCGCGCTGGACGACAGGGACTACGTGCTCCCGGACGACCTGCAGGCGCTCGCCGTCCCCGTGCTCTCGCACCGGCTGCTGCCTACTGCGGAGACGCAGATCGGGCGGCGTACGACCGACCAGGTCGTCACGGACCTGGTGGCCCGTGTCCCCGTCCCCGAACCACCTCGCCGCCGGCCGGTGTGATGCGCGCGGCTCTCGCGGGCCTCACGACCCGAGGCCGGTCGTTCCTCGCCGCGGGTGTGTCGGCCATGGGAGTGGCGCTGGTCCTCGGGCAGCCCGACGTGTTCAGGGTCGGTGTGCTCATGACGGCCCTGCCCCTCGTGAGTCTCGTCGTGGCGGGACGAACGCGGTACCGGCTGGCCTGCACGCGCCGGGTGGAGCCCGGCCGTGTCTCGGCCGGGGTGTCCGCCCGGGTGGTGGTCCGCCTCGACAACGTCTCGCGGCTGCCGACCGGGCTGATGCTCGTGAACGACCGGGTGCCGTACGTGCTCGGTGCGCGTCCTCGGTTCGTGCTCGACAGGGTCGAGCCGCGGGGGCGACGCGAGATCGAGTACCGGGTGCGCTCGGACGTCCGGGGGCACTTCTCCCTGGGCCCGCTCTCGCTCCGGCTGACCGACCCGTTCGGCCTCGTCGAGCTGGCCCGCTCCTTCTCGGCCACGGACGCCCTCATCGTCACGCCGCCGGTGGAGCGCCTGCCCGCCGTCCCGCTCGGCGGCGAGTGGTCAGGCACCGGGGAGAGCCGCGCCCGCTCGATCGCCGCCGCCGGGGAGGACGACGTGGCGACCCGCGAGTACCGGCACGGCGACGACCTGCGCCGGGTGCACTGGCGCTCGACCGCCCGGTACGGCGAGCTCATGGTGCGCCGCGAGGAGCAGCCGTGGCAGAGCTTCAGCACCGTCCTGCTCGACACCCGCGGACGCGCGCACCGCGGTGAGGGGCCGGGAGCCTCGTTCGAGTGGGCCGTGTCGGCCGCGGCGTCCGTGGGACTGCACCTGGCCCGGTCCGGCTACGACGTACGCCTGGTCACCGACACCGGGGCGAGCGTGTCCAGCGCCGGGCGGGACGGTGACTTCGGGCTCGGGGACTTCGAGGGCATGCTGCTGGAGGCGCTGGCCGTCGTCCGGCCCTCCGACAACCGCGACCTGCGGGCGAGCGCGTCCGTGCTGGGCCGCGGGGGCCATGACGGGCTGCTCGTGGCCGTGCTGGGCCGGCTGGAGCCCGAGGACGCGCAGTGGCTGGGAAGGGTCAGGCACGGCACCACCGGTGCGGTCGCGGTCCTCATCGAGACGCACACGTGGAACGCCCGCGCCTCCTCGCACGCGGCCACGGCGGGAGCGGCCGACCTGGACGCGGCGGTGACGCTGCTGCACCGGTCCGGCTGGCGGGTCGTCCAGGCCCCGCTCGGCGCGAGCCTCGCCGACCTGTGGCACCGGGCGTCCCGGTCGATGCCGGCCGAGGACGCCTCGACGCCGGCCGGCTCGACCCGGAGCGGGTCCGCCGGCGACGGGTCGGCGCCGACCTGGCCGGCCCAGGTGGCGCCGTGAGCGAGACCCGTCTCACCGTCGCCGCCGGCGTCGCCGTCGTGGCCGGCACGGTGACGCTCGCGCCGGTGTTCCAGAACGGCAGCTACTTCTGGAGCTGCACCGGCGCCGTGCTCGCGGTGTCCCTCGCCGGCTACGGGGCACGTCGGCTTGCGCTACCCCGTCCTCTCGTCCTGCTGGCCACGCTGGCCGGCCTCGTCTCGTACCTCACGGTCATGTACGCACGGGACGAGGCGCTGCTCTGGGTGATCCCGGACGCCAGCACGGTCACCGCGCTGCGCGACCTCTACGACACAGGCATGGTGGACATCGGCCGGTTTGCCGCCCCGGTCCGCCCGTACGAGGGGATCGTGGCGATCACGGCCGCCGGGGTGGGCGCCATCGCCGTGATGGTCGACCTCATCGCCGTCACGTTGCGGCACGCGGCGATCGCCGGCCTCCCCCTGCTCGCGCTGTACTCGGTGCCGGCCGCGGTGGTCCCCGACGGCGTCGGGTGGTTCCCGTTCGTCCTGGGTGCGGCGGGTTACCTCGGGCTGCTCCTCGCCGACGGCAGGGAGCGCGTCCTGCGGTGGGGGCGTCCGCTCGGGCGGTCGACCTCCGACCGGCACCCGTCGCGCGCGTTCCTCGGTGAGGTGCAGACGAGCGGGCTGAGCCGAGTGGGGCGTCGCGTGGGCGCGGTTGCCCTCGGTGTGTCCGTCGTGGTCCCGGCGCTGCTGCCGAACCTCGACCAGGGCGTGTTCGGGCCCGGCGGTCCCGGGTTCGGCGACGGCAACGGCTCGCGCACCGTCAACGTGGTGAACCCGATCGTCGACCTGCGCCGCGACCTGGCCCGGCCCGTCAACCGCACGGTGATCCGGTACGACACGGACGACCCCGCGCCGGGGTACCTGCGGATGGCCACCCTGGACTCGTTCACCGGCGACTCATGGGTGCCGGCCAAGCTCGAGGCCACCAGCGAGCAGGACGTCGGCCAGGGCATCCCAGAGCCGGCCGACCTCGCCGACATCGTGAAGCGGACCCGGCGTACGAGCACGTTCGCGATCGGCGACCTGCGTGACCCGCGGCTCCCGCTGCCCTACCCCGCGGTCGAGGTGTCCGCGGACGGCGAGTGGCGCTACGACGAGGCGACCCGCAACGTGTTCTCGTTCCGCAACGACACCCGCGGGTTGCGGTACGAGGTCGAGAGCTTGGACATCGCCCCCTCGGCGTCCACACTGCGCGCGTCGCCCGCAGGCGGTTCGGGAGCGGCGACGACGGGCTACACCCAGCTCCCGGACGACCTCCCTGGACTGGTCCGCCGGCTCGCCAGCCAGGTCACCGGCAACGTGGTCACCAACTACGACAAGGCGCTCGCGATCCAGCAGTGGCTGCGCGAGTTCACCTACAGCCTGGAGGCCCGTCCGGGCAACGGCGGCTCGGCCTTGGTGGACTTCCTCACGGACCGGTCCGGCTACTGCGAGCAGTTCGCGGCCACGATGGCCCTCATGGCGCGCGCCGAGGGGATCCCCGCCCGCGTCAACGTCGGGTTCACCCAGGGCCGCCGTCTGGCCGACGGCACGTGGCAGGTGACGCTGCACGACACGCATGCCTGGCCCGAGCTGTACTTCCCTGGTGTCGGCTGGGTGCCGTTCGAGCCCACCCCACGCGGTGACGGGTCCACCCCCGCGCCGACGTACGCGGACGCGGACGACGTCCAGGACCCGAACGGCAGCGGGGCGTCGCCGGGTGGCCCCGGGAGCGCGAGCGGCAGCGGCGACCCCCGATCCGCCAACGAGCAGCGCACGCGGGAGGAGCTCGAGCTCGCCCGTCGGCGGCTGGACGGTCAGCTGGGCTCGCGGGGTACTGGGGGCGCCGGGGCGGACGAGGAGTCGGGCGGGCTGCCCGTCCTTCCGCTGACGCTCGCCGGCCTCGTGCTCGTCTCCGCGATCACGCCCGCGACCGCGCGGGTCGTGCTCCGCCGACGTCGGGCGTCCGGTCTCGTCGCGTCCGAGGACGGGGTGCAGGTGGCCTGGTCCGAGGTCGAGGACACGGCCTGGGACCACGGCCTCCCCCGCCGTCCGCAGGAGACCCCCCAGGCGTTCGCGGAACGGCTCGTCTCCGAAGCACAGCTGAGCAGCGGGCCCGCGGCCGCAGTGCGGCGACTCGCCCGGTCGTGCGCACGCGCGAGGTTCGCGCCCACGCTGGGCGCGGTCGGCGACGTCCGGGCCGACGTGGGTCAGGTACGCGGCGGGCTGGCGGAGTCGTCGTCCGCGTCCACGCGCTGGCGGGCACGGCTGATGCCCGCGTCGACCCGGGCGATGGCGACGTGGGTGTCCGAGCGCATCGCGGACGCACTGGACTGGCTGGACGAGAGTGGAACGCGACTGCGGGCGGCGTTCACGCGGGCGGCAGGGCGGAGGGGGTCTGCCGGCTGAGTCGGCGTGTCGACTCGGTGTCCGGACAGGGCGTCTGTGAATCGGCCAGCCGACTCGGTGTTCTGACTCGACTCAGCGTGCTGACTCCGCAGGGATCCTGAGCGGTCAGCGCCCGCCCTCGCGACGGCGGCGCCAGCGCTCTTCCATGCGGTCCATGAAACGCGCCTTCTGCGCCTTCTGCGCCTTCGGTGCCTTCTGCGGCTTGGACTTGCCCCGGGGACGCTCGGCCGCCTCGCCCTCCACGATCTCGCCCTCGCCGGGCATCCGCTTCCAGCTGGACATGGTGAACAGCGCCGCAGTGAGCATGACGACGAACCCGACCACGCCGATGGCGATCTGCTTGGAGATCACGCCGGCCATGAGGAGGATGACACCGAGAGTGAAGCCCGCGACGCCCTTCATCGCACGACGGCGGTAGTGGGAGCGCAGGTCCGAGCCGCGAAGCGCTGAGGCCAACTTGGGGTCGTCGGCGTACAGCGCTCGCTCCATCTGCTCGAGCAGGCGCTGCTCGTGCTCCGAGAGCGGCACGGGACCCTCCTCACGAACGGTCGCGCACGACCACCTGCATCGAGGATATGCGCCGTGGGGCGTGCACGAAAGCCAGTCCCCAACACCGGGGGCGCATACCACCCACGAGGTCGCCCCGCCGACGGTCGGGACGGGACATCTCTACCCGCATCGTCTGCCACGGGCGGTCCCCTCGACGCGATCACGGCTCCGACCGGGCCGGAGGACTCCGCTCGCCACCTCCGCGGAGGAGGGTTCCCGGCCGTACTGTGCCGTCACCGAACCGGGACGCGGCCCGGTCCACGGCACGGTCGGCCTCGCGCCACCCGGCGGGACGCTCCCCCAGCAGCATCTGCCGGGGACGCCCGGACGGGCCGAGCGCCTCGACCCGGACCCCGACGAGCCGCAGCCGGGCACGCTGCAGCCCGAGACCGTCGAAGAGCTCCCGCGCCGTCGTGTAGATCTCACGTCCGGTGTCGGTGTGCTCGGGCAGCGTGCGTGACCGGGTGATCGTGGTGAAGTCGGCGAACCTGACCTTCACTGTCACCGTGCGCCCCACGTGACCGGCCGCGCGCATGCGGGCCGCCGTCCGCTCGGAGAGCCTCAGCAGCTCGCGGTGCACGACCGCCGGGTCGTCCACGTCCCGGGCGAAGGTCTCCTCGGCACCGGTGCTGCGGTCCGGCTCGTACGGGACGACGACCCGCTCGTCCCGTCCCCAGGAGAGCGCGGCCAGGTGGGACCCGGTGGCGTGGCCGAGTGCCCGGCGCAGGGTGCCCGCCGGGGTGTGGGCAAGGTCACCGACCGTACGCAGGCCGAGCCTGTCGAGGATCTCGCCGGTCTTCTCCCCCACTCCCCACAGGGCGCGCACAGGTAAGGGGTGGAGGAAGGTGACGACGTCGGAGTCGCGGACCACCAGGAGCCCGTCCGGTTTGCAGGAGGTGGAGGCGAGCTTGGCGACGAACTTCGTACCCGCGACGCCGACCGAGCAGGTGATCCCCTGCTCGTCGGTGACCCGGGCCCGGATGAGCTCGGCGATGTGGTCGGCCGGGCCGAGCCGTCGAACCGCCCCGGAGACGTCGAGGAACGCCTCGTCCAGCGAGAGCGGCTCGACGAGGGGGGTTACCGAACGGAAGATCTCCATGACACCCGCGGACGCCTCGCTGTAGGCGGTGAAGTCAGGCGGGACGATCGTGGCCTGCGGGCACAGCCGCCGGGCCCGGCTCATCGGCATCGCCGATGACACCCCGTACGCGCGGGCCTCGTACGACGCCGAGAGCACCACCCCGCGCTCGCCGCCACCGACCACCACCGGGAGCCCGCGCAGCTCCGGCCGGTCGATCAGGGACACGCTCACGTAGAAGGCGTCCATGTCGACGTGCAGCACGGGAGGGACGGGGGGTGGGTCGCCACGAACCGCGGGGCTCACCACGCCTCCCGCGGCCGTGGGATCCGGGGGTCAGCCCCGCTCGGCGAGCAGGTGCAGCTGGGTGGCGACGTCCCGGAACGCCGGGCGCTCGGCCACGTCGGCCTCCAGGGCCCGAAGGGCGTCGTACGCGCCGGGCTCACTCTCGACCAGCTCGCCGGGCACGAGGTCGACGAAGACCCGCACCCCGTGGACGGCGCGGATCGCCAGCCCGGCCGCCGCCAGAAGGTCGGAAACCTGCTCGAGGGTGAAGCGGCGCGGGGTGGGGTCGGCGTCGCCCCACCGCCCGTCCGGGTCGCCGAGAACGTGACGGGCGGCGGCGAACTGGCCGGACGCCGCCCGGGCGAGCACCACCGCGTGCGGGTTGGCCGCGAGCACGCTGACCAGCCCACCGGACCGGGTGGCCCGGACGACCGCGGCGAGGGCGGCGGCGGGCTCGTCCACGAACTCGAGGACGCTGTGGCAGAGCGCCAGGTCCGCCGAGTCGGGGGCGACCACGTCGAGCAGCCCGGCGGCCTCGCCCTGCACCCCGGTGACCCGGTCGGTGACCCCGGCCTCGGCGGCCCGGCGGTCGAGGGCGGCCAGGGAGTCGGGGCTGGGGTCGACGACGGTGACCCGATGGCCCTCCTGGGCGAGGGGGACGGCGAAACCTCCGGTGCCCCCGCCGGTGTCGAGGACGTCGAGGGACCCCCGCCCGGTCGCGGACACGTGCGCGGCGAGCGCGGGCCGCAGGACGTCCCACACCACCGCGGTCCGCAGCCCGCTGCGGGTACGGGGGTGGTCGGACCGGTCGAGCCGGGCGGACGGGCGGTCGGGCACGGGCGAGCCTCCCCGGTCGCGGGAACCGCGGACCACCCTAGTGAGCACCCCGGCCACGGGGCGCCGGGCAGCCCTGCCGCGCCCGCCTTCGCCCGCGGCGCGGTCAACCCAGCCCCCTGCTCAGCCTCTTTCCCAGCCTCCTGCGCCGTCATCTCAGCCCCCCGCACTGCCGGGGCTGGAGTGCCACAGCTTGCGCGGCGCGGTCTTGGTGTCCTCGCCGGGCGGGCGGACGTCCGCGTACGGAGACTGGCGGAACCCGCTCGGGTGCACGAGCACCCGTCGCCGCCGGGCACTCCCGGCAGCGGAGCCCGTGCCCTCCTCCACCTCCTCGCCCACCGCCCCGGTGGGCGGGCGGGTCATCACCGGGCGGGTCGAGCGGCTCTCCGCAGCACCCGTGATGGCCTGCTCGGTGACCTCCCCGGGCTCGGCCATGAGCTCGGTGACCGCGTCGAGCCCCCCGGACTGCCACGCGTCGGCCAGCGCGGTGAGGTCCCAGCACCCGGTGGCCTGGAGGGAGATGCCGCGCGGGCCGGTGCGGCGGACGAGGCCGCGGACGACGAGCAGCCAGGAGTGGAACAGCGTCGCCGCGTACGGGCCCTGGGCGTCCTCGAAGAAGGTCGCGTCGACAGGGCCGGTGGCGTCGTCGAGCGTCACGAAGATCACCCGGCGGCCCGACCGCACCGGCGGGGTCTGGGTGGCGACCTTGACTCCGGCGACGAGGATCTCGGCCCGGCTGCGGCGCCGGAGCAGCTCGCGCGAGCGGGTGACCCGGAGCGCGTCGAGGACCCCGGCGTAGAAGTCGACGATGTGGCGGCTCGCGTCCAGGCCGAGCACCTCGAGCTCAGCACGGACCCGCTCGGCCCCGGTCATCTCGGGCAGGCCGCTGCCCTTCACCGCGTCCGGGGCGTCGCCGAGGTCGAGGGCGAGCTGGACGGGCTGCTGCTCGGCCGGGGTCACCGGGGCCGCGGCCTGGGACTGCCGCGCCGCGAGGGAACGGACGTCCCGCCCCTCCCCCGGACCAGGGGGCCGGCTCCGGTCCTGGCTCTGAGTCTGGCTCCGGTCCCGGCTCTGAATCCGGTCCTGGCGGCGCCCCCGTGTCCGGCTGCGCCCGGAGCCCCGGTCGACCGCCCGCGACCAGGCGTCCAGCTCGGCCACCTGGAGGAGCAGGTCGCGACGGGTCACCCGGCCCCGGCGCCGGACGGGCACGGACGAGGAGATGCCGTAGAGCGCGTCGAACGCCCCGGCGACGACGAGCCGCTCCACCACCGGGCGGGACGCGCGGGCGCGGTGCCAGAAGTCGGCGAGCGAGCCGTACGGGCGGCCGGCGACGGTGCGCGCCGACTCGGCGTCCGACATGCCCTTGACGTCAGCGAGGGACAGACGGATGCCGTACGCCCGCGCGTCCGGCAGGCCCGGCTCGGGGGCGGCACGGCCCGGCTGGCCGAGGATCTGCGGGGGCGGGTCGTCCGTGGGCCCCACCTTCTCCACCCGGTAGACGGTGTCGGAGGCGTTGACGTCGAGCGGCAGGACGGCGATGCCGAACTGGCGGGCGTCGTCGAGGATGAGCCGCTTCGGGTACATGCCCGGGTCGTGCGTGAGCACCCCGGCGAGGAACGCGGCGGTGTGGTGCGCCTTGAGCCACGCCGACTGGTACGTGGGCAGGGCGAACGCGGCGGCGTGGGCCTTGCAGAACCCGAACGAGGCGAACGCCTTGAGCACCGCCCAGATCTCCTCGACCGTCCGGAGCGCATACCCGCGAGCGAGCGCGCGCGGGTAGAACCAGGCGCGCACCTCGCCCTGGCCCTCGGGCTCGCCGAGCGCGCGGCGTACCTCGTCGGCCTCGGCGAGCGAGCACCCGGTGGTGACGGCCACGATCTCGATGACCTGCTCGTGGAAGACCACGACGCCGCACGTCTCCTGCAGCGACTCGACGAGCGAGTCGTGGATGTAGTGGGACGGGGCCCAGCCCTGTCTCGCCTTGAGGAACGGCGTCACCATGTCGCTCTTCACCGGACCGGGCCGGAACAGCGAGATGTCGATGACGAGGTCGCCGAACGTCTCTGGTGCGAACTTGCCGACGAGCTCGCGCTGGCCGGGCGACTCGATCTGGAAGCAGCCGAGCGTCTTCGTCGAGCAGATCAGGTCGAAGGTCGCGGGGTCGTCCAGCGGGACGCTGCTGCGGTCGTCGAGGTCGACCTCGGCGCCGTCGACCCGGCGGGCCTCGCTCACCGCGTGCGCCATCGCCGACTGCATGCGGATGCCGAGGACGTCGAGCTTGAGCAGGCCGAGGTGCTCGACGTCGTCCTTGTCGAACTGGCTCATCGGGAACCCGAGCCAGCTCGCCTCCACCGGCGTGCGGTCGAGCAGGGTCAGGTCGGAGAGGAGCACCCCGCATGGGTGCAGCGCGATGTGCCTGGGCAGCCCGTCGAGCCGCTCCACCAGGTCGAACAGCAGGTCGAACTGGCCCTGCCCGATCCGGCTCGCGCGCAGCTCGGGCAGCTCGCGCAGCGCGGCCCGTGCGTCGCGGGCACGGATGTGCGGGAACGCCTTCGCCAGCGAGTCGACCTCGCCGGGCGGCAGGCCGAGCGCGGCGCCGACGTCGCGGATCGCGTGCCTGACCCGGTACGTGTCCCGCATCGACACGCACGCGCAGCGCTCCCCGCCGTAGCGCTCGAGGATCCGCTCGTACACCTCGGTGCGCCGGGCGGACTCGACGTCGACGTCGACGTCGGGCAGGGCCTCGCGCAGTGGGGAGAGGAACCGCTCCATGAGCAGCCGCTGCTCGATCGGGTCGACACCGGAGACGCCGAGCAGGTAGTTGACCAGGCTGCCCGCGCCCGACCCGCGCGCGGCCACGCGTACCCCCATGTCGCGGATGAGGTCGACGACGTCGGCGACGGTGAGGAAGTACGCGGGGTAGCCCAGCCGCCCGATGACGTCGAGCTCGGACTCGAGCCGGTCGAGCACCCCGCGGCTGCGGGGCATCCCCCGCCAGGTCAGCCCTGCCTCGCACCGCTCGCGGAGCACCACCCCGGCCGGGCGGCCGGAGGAGTCGACCACGTCGAGCTCGGGGAAGTGCGGCTCGCCGATGCCGAGGTCTGCTCGGGGGTCGAGCGCGCACCGCTCCGCCACCGTACGGGTGGCAGCGGTCAGGGCCGTGGCTGCCCCGGACGGCCCGAGCCCGGCCGCGGTGGCGACCTCGTCCGCCACACGGTGCATCTCCTTGCCGGACTTGAGGTAGCCCTCGGCGTTGACCCGGTCGACGTGGCGGATGTCCAGGGCGACGAGGCGCCGGGACGCGTCCAGCACGTCCGCGACGGGGGCGCCGGACCGGTCGGCGTACCGGACGGCGTTCGTGAGCACGGCGGGCAGCCCCTGCTCGCCGGCGAGCCCGGTGAGCCGGGCCGCGAGCGCGACGTCGCCCGGGCCCCGGTGGTGCACCGCCTCGACGACGAGGTCACCGGTGGGAAGCACCGACCGCCACCGGCGCAGCACCGCCGCCGCGAGGTCGGGCCGCCGCGCGGCGAGCGCCCGCCCCACCTCGGAGGAGGGCCCGAGCAGGACGAGCAGCCCGCCCGCACCGGCGTACTCGGCGACGAGGTCGAGGGTGGTGACCGGGCTGCCGCGCTCGCCCGCGAGGTGGGTGGCGCTCACCAGCCGGCACAGGGACGCCCAGCCGCGACCGTCCTGTGCGAGCAGCGTGACGCGGGGATGTCGCGGGTCGACGGTGGCACCGCCGCGCAGCGGGGTTCGTGCCATGGACCGGGCCGCGGGACGGGCCGCGGACCGGGCCGTGGAGCCGGCCCCGGGCGGGAGCAGCCCCGAGGAGGTGACCGCGAGGTCCACGCCGAGCACGGGCCTGACCCCGGCCGCGCGGCAGGCGAGGACGAAGCGGACCGCCCCGTAGACACCGTCCCTGTCGGTGAGCGCCAGGGTGTCCATGCCGTGCTCGGCAGCACGCTCGACGAGGGTGTGCGGGGCCGACGCCCCGTACTGCAGCGAGTAGCCGGACGCGACGTGCAGGTGCACGAAGGGGTCGGAGGCGGGCCCGAGGGCAGAGGGCATGGACGAGCCCGTCAGCGGACGCCCGGCAGCGCCCGCTGGCCGGACTCGACGACGCCCTCGACGAGGTCGAGGAACGTGTCGACCTCGCGCAGCAGGTCGTCGGCCTCGCGAGTGGCCACGGCGTGGACGAGCCCGGCCTCGGCCGCGGCACGCTTGCCCGCCCCCGCGGCGAAGAACGTGGCCCACTCCCCCAGCTCGGGGGCGACCTGGGCGAGCAGGGCCCAGGCACTGCGCAGCCGCCGCCGGATCCGGGGGTCGGCCGGGCCCGTCCTGGCGGCGAGGACGGCGGCAGCGCCGCGCAGCGCGGCGAGGTGGGCGGCGG
>JBOGEN010000062.1:0-2209 GCA_050743265.1 Actinomycetes bacterium | reverse complement strand
GGTCACGGTCGTGACCGGGACGCGCGACACCGTCGTCACCCCGACAGCGGGCCGTGCCCTGTACGGGAGGCTCCGCGCCGCGGGACACCCGACGCGGTACGTCGAGGTACCCGCGGCCGACCACTTCAGCCTGCTGCAGACGCGTCAGGCCCGAGAGGCGATCCGCGCGGCCACCCGACCCTGAGCGGATCACAGCCCAGGAAGGCCGTCACCCCGCCGTGCCGCTCAGACCCGGCGCCGCAGGGCGCGGACCGCCAGCGGTGCGAACACCACCGCGATTCCCGCAGCCCAGGCCAGCGTCGTCAGCGCCGGCTCGGTGACCGGGCCGCCGACGAGCAGGCCGCGCGTCGCGTCCGCGAGGTTGGTCACCGGGTTGACCTCGACGAAAGCCTGCAGCCAGCCCGGCATCGTGTCGGCGGGCGCGAACACGTTGCTCACGAACGTGATGGGGAACAGCGCGGTGAACCCGAAGACCTGCACCTGCTCGGGGCCGCTCGCGACCATGCCGACGAGCACGGCCACCCACGAGAACGCGAGCACGAACGTGAGCAGCAGCGCGACCGCGCCGAGCACGCTCAGCAGGTTCGTCTCCACGCGGAAGCCGAGCGCGTAGCCGACGCCGAGCAGCAGCACGTACGACCAGGTCTGCTTGAGCAGGTCGGCGGAGATGCGCCCGGCCAGCGGCGCCCACCGCGCGATCGGCAGCGACCGCAGCCGGTCGAACACGCCCTTGGTGACGTCGAGGTTGAGGCCCATGCCGACGTAGAGCGTCACGAACAGCCCGTTCATCACGATGATGCCGGGCAGCGCGAACGTGAGGTACTCGCCCGTCGAGCCCGCGATCGCCCCGCCGAACACGTACGTGAACAGCAGCACGAACATGATCGGCTGGATCGTGAAGTCGAGCATCTCGAACGGGTTGTGCCGGACCTGCACGATCGTGCGCCACGCGAGCGTGACGGTCTGGCGCAGGCCCTCGGCAGGGCGAACATGCCCGCTGAGCGCCGGCGGAGGTATCGGAGCGGGCACGGCCTCGGGCACGACGGTCATGCCGGGCTCCCTTCGGTCTCGGCGGGCTCATCCTCGGCCGGGTGGCCGGTCAGGGAGAGGAACACCTCGTTCAGGCTCGACCCGCGCAGGGACAGCTCGGCCAGCAGCACCCCGGCGTCGTCGAGCCGGCGCACGACGGCTGGCACCACGGCCGGGTCGGTGACCGGGGCGGTGACGAGCTGGTCGGTCACCTCGGGCGCGATCCTGGTCAGCTCGTGCACGACGGCGATCACCGTAGGCAGGTCGGACTCGTCCACGGCCCGGACGGCCAGGTTCTGCCCCCCGGTCTTCGCCTTGAGCTCGGCCGGCGTGCCGGTGGCGATCACCCGGCCGTGGTCCACGACCGCGATGTCGTCGGCGAGCGTGTCGGCCTCGTCCAGGTACTGGGTGGTGAGCAGCACCGTGACGCCACCGGCCACGAGACCCCGGACGAGGTCCCACAGCTCCGACCGGCTGCGCGGGTCCAAACCTGTGGTGGGCTCGTCGAGAAAGAGGAACTGCGGCCGACCGACCAGGCTGGCGGCGAGGTCGAGCCGGCGGCGCATGCCGCCTGAGTACGTCTTCGTGGCACGGTCGGCGGCATCGGCCAGGTCGAACCCGGTGAGCAGCTCGCGGGCGCGTGCCTTGGCCTCCGGGCGCGGAATGCCGAGCAGGCGGCCGATGAGCAGCAGGTTCTCGGCCCCGGTCAGGGCCTCGTCGACGGACGCGTACTGCCCGGTCAGCCCGATCATCTGCCGCACGCGGTGGGCGTCGCGGGTCACGTCGAACCCGCCGACGGTCGCGTGCCCGGCGTCCGGCTGGAGAAGGGTGCCGAGGACGCGGACGGCCGTGGTCTTGCCCGCACCGTTCGGCCCCAGCAGGCCGAGAACAGTGCCGGCGTGCACCTCGAGATCCACCCCGTCGAGGGCTGTCGTCTCGCCGAAGCGCTTGACGAGCCCCTCGGCCCAGATCGCGGGAGTCATGGTCGGCTTCCTCCTCGTGCGGGGCATCACGCACGTGTCGCGCCCGTCGTGGCGCAACAGCCCCTAAGGGGACGGTAAGTCCGCAGGTCGCCGCGCGCCTCCGGTTTATGGTCCCCCGGGGGTACGACAGTCGGCGCACTCTCGAGCCCAAGGGCCGGGGACGAGCGCCTGCGCGTGCCCCGCGACCGGCGGACGGC
>JBOGEN010000061.1:0-17276 GCA_050743265.1 Actinomycetes bacterium | reverse complement strand
GGGCTGTCGTCAGTCGGCGCGGCGGTGGCGTCCGCGGTAGTTGCGCATCGCCAACACACCGCCGGCACCGACCAGCGCGGCACCGACCAGACTGACCTGCCCGAGGGCAGCGGCCCCTGTGTCGGCGAGCACGTCGGTGTCCTCCGCCGGCACCGCGCGAGCCTGCTGCGAGTCGGTCTGCGGGGCGGGCACGTCATCCGTGCACGAGAGGGAGTCGCCCTCGCACACGTCCCCGCTGCCCGGCCCGTCGGAGTCGGTGCCGTCGGAGTCGGTGCCGTTGCCGTCTCCGATGCCCCCGGTGGGCGGCGACGGCTCGTCGCTGTCCGGAGGTTCGGGCGAGTCCGGGGGCCCCGGGGTGCCGGGCGGGTCGGGAAGGTCCGGGGTGTCCGGCGGGTCGGGAGGCTCCGGGGTGTCCGGCGGCCCGGGAGGCTCCGGGGTGTCCGGCGGCCCGGGAGGCTCGGGAAGGTCGGGGAGGTCCGGCAGGTCGGGCTCGTCGACGCCCGGCACATCGGCGTGGACACCGACCGTGGTGTTGCCGATCTGCGCTTCGAAGCCGGTCCCTGGGTCGTCAGCGGCGGCCGGGCCCGCGACGGCGAGCACGCTCGCGGCGACTCCTCCACTCACGAGAGCCGCCGCCACCAGGCGACGGCCGGTACGAGGTCGTGACATTCATCTACCCCCGGGGGGTGTGGTCGTGTCGTGGACACGCGGTCGGACAGGGGACGGGTTGGTGGATCACGTCCTCACCACGTCGGTCAGACCGATCGCGAGGACGAGGAGCGGGAGGATGGCGATGAGCGACACGCCTTCTGCGATGTCGCCCAGCCGGCCGAGCCGGACGCTCGCGCGACGGGGGACCGCCGCCACGAGCAGCAGCGCGGCGCCCACGACCACGAGCACGGCAGTGAGCACGATGCGCCAGTCGGGGTGGAGGAGCGCGGCGGAGGCAGCCAGGACGACGAGGCCGGTGACACCGGAGACCATGCCGGCCAGCACCTCCGCCCGCCCGCGGTACTGCCGGGTCCGCAGCATCAGCACGCCGCAGGCGCAGACGCCGAGCAGAGCGCCTGGGACGCCCAACGCGACCACGAGCGGCGCCGAGAAGAACACCAGCAGCCCGAGCGTGAGACTCATGGCGACGAACGCCTCGCGACCCTGTCGCACCTGGGCCTCGACGTCGCTGCGGTCGATCGCGTCCGGCTCGGCGGTGATCTCGGCGTCGCTGGTGAACGCGGCGACGCGTACCCGGGTCGCGGACAGGGCGACCCACGGGACGAGGCTGCCCGCGATGACACCCACCGCGAGGACGACCGCGAACACGGGAGCGGGGCCGAGCCCCGTGACGGTGAGCGCCGCGCCCCCGGACGCGGCGGCACCGCCCAGCGTCACCCCGGGGAGCAGCCCGGCCCGGTGCTCCACGAGGGCGAGCATGCCCAGCGCACCCGTCACCATGACCGCCCCGCCTGCCAGCGCGAGCGGCAGCTGCAGCAGTGACTGCTGCGAGACGGCGGCGACGCCTGCGACCGCGGCGTTCGGGAAGACGAGCCAGGCCAGCACGAGCGCCGCATCGTGCACCCGCTGCGCCCTCGACATGACCGTGGCGCCTGCCAGCAGCAAGACGGCGAGCGTGCCCGCCGCGACGGCGACGGGCAGACCCGACCGGTACTGGAGCCCGAGGGCCAGCGCCGCGACCACGAAGAGCAGCCCGGCGGCGGCCATGCCCGTACGGCGGCTGGCGGCGGTGTCCCACGGTCGCGACTGCGCCTCGACCGTGTCGGCGACCGCCTCGACGACGTCGTCGTAGATCCGGCCCGGCTCGTCGTCGACGCCGACCTCGAGCGCGAGCACGGCCCCGTCCTGCACTCCCTGCGCGGTGAGGCCCGTCTGCGGCGTGAGCACGACGCCGTCGGGGCGGACCAGCCGGTACCCCCCGTGGACGGTGTACGCGTCCAGGGCGCCGACGGCCTCGGCCAGCTCAGGCAGCAGGTCGGCCACCGCGAGCGTGCCGGGCAAGGCGAGGTCGGCGCGACGGTCACGGCGTACGACCGTGACGCGTACGAGGCCGGCAACCTCGGTCATCGCCTGGCTCACCCGCGGTGCTCCTTTACTGCTGTGTCTCGGGTGTCTCTGGTGTCTCTGCTGTCAGGTGTCGCTGGTGTCTCCGGGGCGAGGTCGGGGGCGCACCGTCACCGGCACGCCCCCGCCCCCGTGCTGTCAGAAGCGGGCCTGGTTCGCCCGCTCGGCCCCCTGGTACTCCGAGTTGGACGCGTGCACGGCCTGGCCCACCTGGGCCAGCAGCTGCTGCATGTCCGTGATCGCGCGCGACCACTCGGTCTTCGCCTGTTGGTACGACTCGCTCGCCGCACCCGTCCAGTCGCTGCGCAGCGGGGCCAGCTCACGCTCGAGCTGGTCCAGCCGGGACTGGATCTGGTTCGCGGACGCCTGGATGTCGGACGCGGCCGTCTCCAGCGCGCCGAAGTTCACCTTCAGTTGACCTGCACTCATGCTCATCTCACCCTCAACTCACGCCGAACGAAGAACGCCACATGGAGACGAGTCTCAGCCGCCGAGTGCCCCCTGGAAGCGGCTGAAGGCCTGCGCCTGCTGGTCGTCCGAGGACGTGTACGTGGCCTCGGAGGAGCGCAGGTTCGTCTCGAAGTCGTTGAGCGCCGTGACGATGCGGCGCGTGTCCTCGTCCCAGCGCGTCATCACCTGCTGGAACGCGGCCGAGCCGGCGCCGACCCACTGGGCGCCGACCCCCGCGAGCTTGCCGCGTAGCGCCGACATCTGCTGGTCGAGCTCACTGCGCGCCTCGGACACCAGCTGCGCGCCCCGGGTGAGCGCCTGGTCCTGCTTGCTCATCTCGCCGGACATGCACAACCCCTCTCATGGCCCACCCCCACGGGCAGGTACCTGGACAACTCGTGACCTGCCCGACAGGTACCGACACGTCACGACTCGGTGCGGCGCCGATCTTAGGGTGGGGACGACGGTGGGCGTTGCGCGCTGTCCACAGGCTGCGGCGCCCCCCACCGGCACCGGCCATCCGTTCCTCCCCTTCGTGCCCACATCCGCGCAAACGGGATGTTTCGGCCCGCGGAGGGTATCGCGCAACCCGCGTGGCCACCGAGGCGGCTTCTACCGGTCGGCTCGGGGGGACCCCCGCCGGTCAGCTCGCGAGCTGGCGGACCCAGTCCACGCCGCCGGACGCGACCAGCGTCGCGGGGACCACGAGTGTCACCGCGAGGCCCTCGAGCAGGTCCGCGGACCGGCCCCAGCGGACCGAACGCCAGCCACGGCCGAGCGCGACGGCGCTGACGACCGTCACGACGCCGAGGAGCGTGACCGCACCGACCGTGACCGCCCGGCCCAGCGGATCGACCGAGGCGGCCGTCACCGCGAGCCCGGCCAGCGCGACGAGGCCGCCGCCGACCCGCAGCGCGGTGCCACCGACGTCGTCGCGGACCGTCCGTGCCATGAGCGGAAGCGCGACGGCGACGCAGCCCACGAGCACGGGTGAGCCGTAGAAGGCGATGTCCGTCCCGCGGGCGGCCGCGGTCGCCAGGGCCCCGAGCGCGCCGAGCGCGGCTGCCCAGAGCAGGGCGACCCGGTGCACGCGACGGCCCCGGCCGACGAGGTCCGCCACGTCCGCCGTACGCAGCCGCCGCCAGCCGCGCCGCCGACGCTGCTCGTGCGCGGACCAGGCGGTGACCGACAGCCGGTCCAGCTCGAGCAGCGCCTCGTCGGGGACGTCCACGACCAGGGACGGGATGAGCCGGACGCCGAGCACCCCCGCGGCGGCGGCGAGCGGGCCCACGGACCGCAGCGGCATGCCCGCGAGCAGCCCCACCCCGAGGGCGAGCGCGAGCCCCGAGGTGACGACGAGCGTGACGAGCAGCGCATCCGCGACGGCACGCCCGTCGGTGCCGTTGCGCGCCAGGGCTGTCGCGACCGCGGCGCTCACCGCACCGGCCGCGAGCGCGAGGTGCATCTCGCCGGGGCCCGGACCCGCGAGGGCCGTCCACGCACCGGCGCCCGCGGCCACGGGCGCGGTGAGACGGCACAGGTCACCCCACGGGTCGGCCGGGACGACCGTGGCCGCGACGACGGCGCCGAGGAGCAGCAGCGCGGACGCCGCGGTCCTCACCACGCCGCCGGTCGTGGACGCCAGCACGCCCGCGCCCGTCGTGGACGCGAGGACGCCTGCGCCGACGAGCGTCACGAGCGCGCACACCGCGGCACCCCGGCTGCGTGCCGACCTCTCGCGACGTGAGCTGCGCGGGCCGGAGGTACGCCGGGTACGCCGCTCGGGTGGCTGCCGCGGCACCCGGGCCGTGGCGACCGCGAGCAGCATGTCCCCGTCCTCGACCCCCTGGTCGATGAGCGGGACGTCCCCGTCGAGGAGCGCCCCGGACCGGCGGACGACGACCGCGGGCTCGTCCACGTCGAGGCCGAGGTACGGCCGGACACGCGGGTCGGTGACCAGGGACGCCGGGGTCGTCGCGTCCCACACTCCGGTGTCGAGGCGGCCGCCCGGCCCGTACAGGCTGACCCGCACCGGTGCCGCGGACACGGTCGTCATCGCTCGGCCCCTCCAGTGCGGACGCATGGCGCATCGGTCGCGCGCCTATCATGCGCCACCGGCGGGGACACCTCTCCGACAGGTGCGCCTCCCGCTGCGACCGGGGCGTTCGGAAGGGGATTGCCAGTGGTCACCACGCTGAGACGCGGACCCCGGCTCGAACCGCCCCGCGTCCCGGAGGGCCAGGTCGCGCTGCAGCCCCCGCCGGAGACCGCGCCGCACGAGGGCTCAGGCGCCGCGCTCATGATGGCGCTGCCGATGCTCGGCAGCGTCGGCTCGATCGTGTTCGTCGCGACGTCGCAGCGCGGCCCCACCGGCTACCTGGCCGCCGGCATGTTCCTCGTCGCGGCGCTCGGGTTCGTCGGCGTGAGCGTCTGGCGGCAGCGGGCGCAGCGTCACACGAAGTCCGCCGACCAGCGGCGCGAGTACCTGCACTACCTCACCCAGGTACGCGCCACGGCCCGCCAGGCAGCGAAGGACCAGCGCGAGGCACTGCTCTGGGACCACCCCGAGCCTGCGCACCTCCCCGCGCTCGCCGAGGAGCGCACCCGCGTGTGGGAGCGCCAGCCCGGCGACGCCGACTTCCTCCAGGTGCGGTACGGCCTGGCGCCTCAGCCGCTGTCCCTCACACTGACCCCGCCGGACGTGGGCCCGCTCGACCGGCTGGACCCCGTCGCCGCGTCCGCACTGCACCGGCTGCTCGCCACCCACCGGGTGCAGCCCGACCTGCCCGCGTCCCTCGACCTCCGCGCGTTCGCGCGCATCGAGATGACCGGCCACGCCGAGAAGGTGCGGGCGCTCGCCCGGTCCATGGTCTGCTCGGCGGCCACGTTCCACGCACCCGAGCACCTGCTCGTCGCCGTCGTCGCGGGCGAGGACAGCATCCGCGCGTGGGAGTGGACGAAGTGGCTCCCGCACACCGGCAGCCCCCGCGAGCGGGACGGCGCCGGGCCGAGCCGGCTCGTCGCGACGAGCCTGGACGAGCTGATCCCGCTGCTGCCGGGGGACCTGCACGAGCGACCCCGGTGGATGCCCGGGGACGGGGCGCAGTACCCGCCGCACGTGCTGCTCGTGGTGGACGGCGGGCACGTCCCGCCGGGCAACCCTGTCCTCACCGAGGACGGCGTGCAGGGCGTGACCGTGCTCGACCTGCCGGAGTACTGGGGCGAGCTGGAGGACGAGAGCCGGCTGCGGCTGCACGTCGCGGATGTCGAGCGCGAGGACGGCAGGACCTCCCTGCGCGCGCTGCGCGTCCGGCAGGACGCGGTCGAGGCCGTCGGCGACCAGGTGGACCCGGCCAGCGCCGAGGCACTGGCCCGACGGCTCACTCCCCTGTTCGTCAGCGGCTCCTCGGCCACGGACGGGTCCTCCGCGTCCAGCGACCTCATGGACCTGCTGGCTCTCCCGCACGTCACCGACCTGGACGTGTCCGCGGCGTGGCGGCCGCGACCGGCACGCGACCAGCTGCGCGTCCCGGTGGGGCTCTCGGACGACGGCTCCCCGGTGTACCTCGACATCAAGGAGTCCGCCCAGCAGGGCATGGGCCCGCACGGGCTGGTCATCGGGGCGACCGGGTCGGGCAAGTCGGAGTTCCTGCGCACGCTCGTGCTCGCGCTCTCGCTGACGCACTCCCCCGAGCAGCTCAACCTCGTCCTCGTCGACTTCAAGGGCGGCGCGACGTTCGCCGGCATGGCCGACATGCCGCACGTGTCGGCGGTCATCACCAACCTCGCCCAGGAGCTCACGCTGGTCGACCGGATGCGCGACGCGCTGTCCGGGGAGATGACGCGCCGTCAGGAGCTGCTGCGGGCGTCGGGCAACTACCAGAACGTCCGCGACTACGAGAAGGCGCGGCAGCAGGGCGCCGACCTGGAGCCGCTGCCGCACCTGTTCGTCTGCGTGGACGAGTTCTCCGAGCTGCTCTCGGCCAAGCCCGAGTTCATCGACCTGTTCGGCGCGATCGGACGCCTCGGCCGCTCGCTCGGCGTCCACCTCCTGCTCGCCAGCCAGCGGCTGGAGGAGGGCCGGCTGCGAGGGCTCGACTCGCACCTGTCCTACCGGGTGGGCCTGCGCACGTTCTCAGGGTCCGAGTCGCGCACCGTGCTCGGCGTCCCCGACGCCTACGAGCTGCCGCCCGTCCCCGGGCTGGGCATCCTCAAGCCGGACCCCGCGACGTACACCCGCTTCATGGCGTCGTACGTCTCGGGCCCGCCGGCGCAGAAGGCGAGCCGGTCCCGGCGGGTGAGCGCGGGCACCCACGAGATCGTGCCGTTCACCCTCGGGCCTGTGGCCCGGCCGGCCTCGTTCGACCTCGCGCCCGAGCCGGTCTCGCCGAGCGCGACCGGTCCCGAGGACTCCCGGACGACGCTCGACCTCGCGGTGGAGCGGATGCGCGGCCAGGGCCCCCGGGCGCACCAGGTGTGGCTGCCCCCGCTGGACGTGCCCGCGACGCTCGACCAGCTCATGCCCGACCTGGCCCCCGAACCCGGTCTCGGCCTGGTCAGCAAGGCGTGGCGCGGGTCAGGAACCCTGCGCGTCCCGCTGGGCCTCGTCGACAAGCCGCTCGAGCAGGAGCGCGAGGCGCTCGTGGTCGACCTGTCCGGCGGCGCCGGGCACGCCGCGATCGTCGGTGCCCCGCTCGCCGGCAAGAGCACGCTGGCGCGTGCGCTGGTGGCGTCCCTCGCGCTCACCCATACGCCACAGGAGGTGCAGTTCTACGTCCTGGACTTCGGCGGCGCGTTCGCCGGCATGACGGCCCTGCCGCACCTCACCGGTACCGCGGGACGCAGTGAGCCCGAGGTCGTACGCCGCATCGTCGCCGAGGTCAAGGGGATCGTCGACGCGCGCGAGGCGTTCTTCCGCCGTCACGACATCGACTCCGTGGAGACGTACCGCGCCCGCCGCGGCCCGGGCGGCCCGGACGACGGGTACGGCGACGTGTTCCTCGTCGTGGACGGGTGGAGCACGCTGCGCGCCGAGTTCGACACCCTCGAGCTCGAGCTGCAGGACCTGGCCCAGCGCGGCCTCACGTTCGGCGTGCACCTGCTCACCACGACGACGCGGTGGTCGGACTACCGCACCGCGATGCGCGACCTGTTCGGCACGCGGCTCGAGCTTCGTCTCGGCGACCCGCTCGACTCCGAGATCGACCGGCGGGTGTCGGTCAACGTGCCGAAGGACCGTCCGGGGCGCGGGATCCTGCCGAGCAGGCACCACTTCCTCGGCGTGCTGCCCCGGCTCGACGGGCACGCGCATGGCGGCTCGGTGGCCGACGGCCTCGCCTCGCTGGTGTCGGCGGTCCGCGACGCATGGGGCGGGCCCAGCGGTCCGAGGCTCCGCCTGCTGCCCACGATGGAACGCCTGGAGGCCACGTACGAGCGGGCCGGCGGCGCCGACGCGCTCGACCGTCGTCTCGTCCTGGGCGTCGACGAGAAGGACCTCGCGGCCGTACGCCTCGACGTCGACGCCGAGCCGCTCATGCTCGTGTTCGGCGAGGCCGAGTCGGGCAAGACGGGCTTCCTGCGGACGTACATCCGTGAGGTGATGCGGACCCGCACGCCGGACGAGGCGAAGCTCGTGGTGTTCGACTACCGGCGCAAGCTCCTCGGGGAGGTGCCGCAGCACTACGCCGCGGGCTACCTGTCCAGCGGCTCGCAGGCGGAGCCCGAGATGCGGGCGCTCAACCAGTACGTGGCCGGCCGGCTGCCCGGCACGGACGTGACCCCGCAGCAGCTGCGCGACAGGTCCTGGTGGTCCGGCCCGGACGTCTTCGTCGTCGTGGACGACTACGACCTCGTGAGCACGTCGATGGGGTCGCCGTTGCAGCCGCTCGTCGACCTGCTCCCCCAGGCCGGGGACGTCGGGCTGCACCTACTCGTGGCCCGGCGCAGCGGGGGCGCGTCGCGGGCCCTGTACGAGCCGGTGATCCAGAGCCTGCGCGACCTGTCGATGCCAGGCGTGCTGCTGCCCGGCGACCCCAGCGAGGGCCAGCTGATCGGCAGCCTGCGCCCCAAGCCCGGGCCACCCGGACGCGCACAGCTTCTCACGCGCAGCCGCGGCAGCGAGGTCGTCCAGGTCTCGTGGACCGACCCGGCGCTCTGACCGGCCTCAGCGCGCCGCAGGGGCGAGCGAGGCGACCCCGTCGAGGAGCCGGTCCACGTCGGCGCGGTGGTTGTAGTGCACGAGCCCGGCGCGTACGGCGCTGCCGGTCTCGCGCAGCCCCAGCGCTCCGCTCAGCTCCCACGCGTAGTTGTGCCCGTTCCACACGTTCACCCGCCGCGTGGCGAGGTGGCGGGCCACCTCGGCCGGCGTCCGCCCGTCGACCCGGAACCAGACCGTGGCCGTCCGCCGCGCCGGGCAGCCGATGAGACGGACGTGCGACATGTCGGCGAGCTCGTCGAGCAGGCGGGCGAACTCCGCCTGCTCGTACGCCTCGACGGCGGTCATCGACGCGAACACCCGGTCCCGCCGGGTTCCGGCCGTCTCGTCGTCCAGGCCGGACAGGTGGTCGACGGCGGCCGCGACGCCGGCGAGGTCCGCGAACGGCGCGGTGCCGGTCTCGAAACGGTCGGGCACCTCGTCGGGGGCGGGCGCGAGCTTGTCCGGGCGCAGCGTCTCGAGCAGCGCCGGGTCAGCCACCACCGCGCCGACGTGCGGGCCCGACCACTTGTACGCGGACGTGGCGTAGAAGTCGGCGCCGAGCGCGGCCATGTCCACGGGCGTGTGCGGGGTCGCGTGCACGCCGTCCACGTACACCAGCGCGTCCGCCGCGTGGGCCAGGTCGGCGATGGCCCGCACGTCCGGCCGGGTGCCGAGCACGTTGGACGCGGCCGTGACGGCGACGAGCCGGGTACGCGAGCCCAGCAGCCGCTCGTACTGCGAGACCGGGAGCTCGCCGGTCTCCAGGTCCACCTCCGCCCACCGGACGAGCGCCCCGACACGGTCCGCGAGCTGCACCCACGGCCGCACGTTCGCGTCATGGTCCAGCCGTGACACGACGACCTCGTCGCCGGGCTGCCACGTCCCGGCCAGCGTGGTGGCGAAGCGGTACGTGAGCGTGGTCATGTTCGGGCCGAGGACGACGCCCTGCGCGGTGCCTCCGACGAGGTCGGCCACCGCCTCCCGGGCAGCGGCCACCACGGCGTCGGACCTGTCGCTGGCCGGGAAGCCGCCGTGCTGGTTGCCGATCCCGGCGCGGTACGTGTCCGCCACCGCCTCGATCACCCCGAGCGGCACCTGGGTCCCGGCCGCGCCGTCGAGGTAGGCGTACCCGTCGGCGAGCGCGGGGTAGAGCCCGCGGACGCGTGCGACGTCGAAGGCCATGCGCCGACCCTACGCGCGGCCGCGTACCGGCCGAGGAGCCGGGACGAGCGCGAGGCGACCTCGCGTTCGGGCGCTGACGACCCTGCCCCCGGGGGCCGACGGCACACCTGGTGTCTCGGCGTCCACAGAAGGCGGTTCTGGGTTCGCAGAGGCCGCCCGGCGTGTCATCCTCTGAACGGGCCAAGATGCGGGGGGTGCTCACATGGCCACGGGACGCACCGAGCGGCGTGCACGCGTGCCCGGGTCCGGTCGGACGCGGGCCCCCGAGCACGTCGACGCCGTCGTCGTCGGCTCCGGGTTCGGCGGGTCGGTGTCCGCGTACCGGTTGGCCGAGGGCGGGCTCCGGGTGCTCCTCCTCGAGCGGGGCAAGGCGTACCCGCCGGGCTCCTTCGGGCGGACGGCTGCCGAGCTCGGCCGGTCCTTCTGGGACCCGAGCGAGGGCCGCCACGGCATGTTCGACGTGTGGACCTTCCGCGGCCTCGAGGCCGTGGTCTCGTCCGGGCTGGGCGGCGGCTCGTTGATCTACGCCAACGTCCTGCTCCGCAAGGACGAGCGCTGGTTCGTGCACGAGCAGCCGATCCCCGGCGGCGGGTACGAGAGCTGGCCGGTCAGCCGGGCCGACCTCGACCCCCACTACGACCGCGTCGAGCAGATGATGGGGGTGCAGCGCTACCCGTTCGCCGAGCCCGGGTACGCGCAGACCCCGAAGACCGTGGCCATGCGCCGGGCGGCGTCCCGGATGGGCCTCGACTGGCATCTGCCACCGCTGGCGGTGAGCTTCGCGCCGCGTCCCGGCGACGCCCCGGTCGTGGGGGCGCCCATCCCTGTCCCCGAGTACGGCAACATCCACGGCCTGCCGCGGTCGACCTGCCGCCTGTGCGGGGAGTGCGACATCGGCTGCAACGACGGCGCGAAGAACACGCTCGACCACACGTACCTGTCCGCGGCCGCTCACGAGGGCGCCGAGATCCGTACCCGGAGCGAGGTACGCGGGCTCCGCCCACTGTCCGGCGGTGGGTACGAGGTGCGCTACGTCGAGCACGAGCCGCAGTCCGAGGGACGCCGGACACGCACGGACCGCCTGCCGGAACGCACGGTGACCTGCGACCGGCTCGTCCTCGGGGCGGGCACGCTCGGCACCACGTTCCTCCTGCTAAACAACAGGGCCGCGTTCCCGAACCTGTCCGGGGCGCTGGGCACCCGATTCTGCGGCAACGGCGACCTGCTCACGTTCATCCTGCGGGCGCAGAAGGAGGGCACGGCCGAGCTCCTCGACGGCAGCCGCGGCCCGGTCATCACGAGCACGATGCGCGCCCCGGACGAGGCGGACGGGGCCGAGCCCGGCGCGCGCGGGTACTACCTGCAGGACGCAGGCTTCCCCTCGTTCGCCACCTGGCTGCTCGAGGCCACCCAGACGAAGCAGGCGCTCCGACGGGCGCTGCGGTTCGCGTACACCCGGGCGCGGGCACGCCTGACCCACTCGGGCAAGACCGGCATCGGGGCCGAGCTCGCCGCGCTGCTCGGGTCCGGCGACCTGTCGTCCGCGTCCCTTCCGTTGCTGGGCATGGGCCGCGACACCCCGGACGGCCGGCTGTTCCTGCGCAAGGGCCACCTCGAGTCCACGTGGTCGCTCACCACCTCGGAGGACTACTTCGGCGGGCTGCGCGACACCATGCGCGAGGTCGCGCGCGAGCTGGGCGGGGAGTTCCACGACAACCCGCTCTGGTGGGGACGCCACGTCGTCACCGTGCACGCTCTCGGCGGCTCGCCGATGGGGGCGCACGCGGGCGAGGGCGTCTGTGACGCGTACGGCGAGGTGTTCGGCCACCCCGGGCTCTACGTCGTGGACGGCGCGGCGATGCCCGGTCCGGTCGGGCCGAACCCGTCGCTGACGATCGCGGCCATGGCCGACCGGGCCTGCGACCGGATGCTGGGGACACCGGTCGAGCACGCGCAGGCCCGACGGTCCGGCGTGCCCGAGCCCCGGGTCGTCCGCGAGGCACCGGCGGCCGACGCGACGAGCCTGTCGTTCACCGAGGAGATGAAGGGCTTCGTCACCCTCGGTGAGACCGACCCCGAGCGCGGGGCACAGACAGGCCGGGCCCGCGGAGACCGCCTCATGTTCCACCTCACGATCACCGCGGACGACGTGGACGCGTTCGTGACCGACCCCGCCCACCAGGGCCACGCCGAGGGATGGGTCGAGTGCGACCTTCTCGGCGGGCGGCGTGCCGTGTCCCGCGGAGTGTTCAACCTGTTCACGAACGAGGGCGACCCGACCCGGCGCTTCATGCGCTACCGGCTCTGGTTCACCGACGGCGGGGGCAGCCCGGTCACGCTGAGCGGGTTCAAGGACGTCCACGACGACCCCGGGCTCGACCTGTGGCGCGACACGACGACGCTGTTCGTCCGGCTGCTCGCCGGTCACGTCGAGCCAGAGGGGGACGAGGCGGCGGACGTCATCGGCGCCGGCGTCATCACGATCCACCTGCAGGACTTCGCCCGGCAGCTCACGACGTTCCGCACCCACGGGCCGGACGGGCCACGGGCCATGGCCCGGTTCGGGCGCCTGTTCCTCGGCGAGCTGTGGGACACGCACGGCCCGTCCAAGGCCGGTTCGGTCGACGTCCGGTCCGAGCACGAGGAGGTTCCCCGGTGACCACGCGCGAGGACGGCCCGGCCAGGCCACGCGACCTGTCCGAGACCGAGCTCGGCTTCGCCCCGCATCGGCCCGTCCCGTGGCTGTCCCCGGGCGAGCTCGTGAACGCGGCGACGAAGGTCGTCGTGTCCGGGCTGTTCGGGTCGTACGCCGACAAGCGCGAGCTTCAGGGCACGTTTCCCGACCCGCTGCTCGCGTGCCACCCGGGCGCGGAGGAGCTGTGGCTCGACTTCGTCGCCGACGTCGGGGACGGCTTCGACCCGACGTACACGGTGGCCTGGCTGCTCGCGCAGGACAAGCTCGACGTGCTCACGCCGGAGGGGCAGACCACCACCTCCACCTTGCCGCCCGGGTCGCTCCTCGTCATGGGCGGCGACGAGGTCTACCCGACCGCGTCCACCCGGCTGTACGAGGACCGCACGAAAGGTCCGTACAAGGCCGCGCTGCCCGAGGCACCCGGTGGGGGCGAGCCGCGGACGCTGCTCGCGCTGCCCGGCAACCACGACTGGTACGACGGGCTCACTTCGTTCCTCCGCGTGTTCTGCCAGGGCGGGCGCATCGGCGGGTGGCAGACGACCCAGCCCCGGTCGTACTTCGCGGTGCGGCTCCCCCAGCGGTGGTGGCTGCTCGGCGTCGACATCGCGCTCGGCGGGTACGTCGACGCGCCGCAGCTGGCGTTCTTCCGCGACACCGTCAGGCCGCTGCTTCAGGCGGGCGACGGCGTCATCGTCGCCACCGGCAAGCCGTCGTGGGTCGAGACCGGCGAGCACGACCCGGACGCGTTCAACACGCTCGACTTCCTCGACCGCACGGTCGTGCAGGGTACCGGCGCGCAGGTGCGCCTCTGGGTGTCCGGCGACAGCCACCACTACGCCCGGTACGCCGAAGCGGGCGGCGCCCGCCAGCTGGTGACGTGCGGGATCGGCGGGGCGTACCTGTCGGCCACGCACGCGCTGCCGGAGACGCTCACCGTCCCGCCGCCCGAGGCACGGGTACGCGACAGGTCCGCGCCGGTGACGTACCACCGGGTCGCGACGTACCCGGACGTGGCCACCTCCCGGCGTCTCGCCAAGCGGGTCTGGGGCATCCCGTGGCGCAACCCCGGGTTCAAGCGGCTCTGCGCGGGCGTGCAGGCGGCGCTCCTGCTCGTCCTCACCGGCGCGCTGGCCTGGGCGGAGCAGAGCCGGCCGCTGGACGCCCTGCAGGACGCCGGCCTCTCCGAGGTCCTGTCGCTGGCCGGCGAGGTCGGGCTCATCGGCCTGGTGGCCGCCGTCGCGGTCGGTGGGGTCGCGGGTGCACGCATGCTCAGTCCCGGCGAGCGCGGGCGCCCACACCGCCCGCTCGGCCCGATGGTCGCCCCGTGGCTGCTCGTCGCCGTCGAGGTGCTCGTGGCGCTGGTCGCGCTCGCCGCGCTCGTGATCGTGCCGTACGGCGACGGGACGCTCGGCCTGTTCGAGGCGCTGGCGACGCTGGCCGTACTCGCCGGGGCGGCCGGTCTCGTGGGCGCGCAGGTGTTCGCGGGGTGGCTGCTCGCCTTCGACCACGTGCCCGCGTACCGCGGCTGGATCTTCTCCGGGCAGGGCATCGAGGACCACAAGGGCTTCCTCCGGATGCACATCGGGCGGGACGGGGCGCTGACCCTGCACCCCGTCGTCGTCGACAAGATCTGCCACGACTGGCGAGCCGACCCTGGGGCCGAGCCGGGCGCCGCATGGGTCGTCCCCAGCGGGGCGGTGCCCGCGGCACGGCTGGTCGAACCCCCCGTCGTCATCGCCCGGGAGGGCTGAGCCATGTCCACCACTGCGGCACCCGAGATCCCTGTCCCCACTCCCACCATCGCGACGAGCCC
Source organism: Actinomycetes bacterium (assembly GCA_050743265.1). Classification (GTDB taxonomy): domain Bacteria; phylum Actinomycetota; class Actinomycetes; order JBOGEN01; family JBOGEN01; genus JBOGEN01. The sequence goes on along the minus strand of JBOGEN010000061.1, from coordinate 2,864 downwards.
GGCTGCCGCGCGCCACCGCACGACGATCCACCCGTTCACCGCGTTGGACGGCGTCCCGCTCACGCTCGTGCACGTCACCCGCGGGGACGGCAGGCCGCCGACCCGCGGGCCCGTGATGCTCGTCCACGGCTCGGGAGTGCGGGCCGAGCTGTTCCGTCCGCCGATCGGGCGCACGTTCGTCGACGCGCTCCTCGACGAGGGCTGGGACGTGTGGCTGCTCAACTGGCGGGCGTCCATCGACCTGCCGCCGCTGTCCTGGACGCTCGACGACGCGGCCGCGTACGACCACCCCGCGGCCGTGCAGGAGGTCTGCCGGCTCGCCGGCGTGGACCGCATCCGCGCGTTCGTGCACTGCCAGGGGTCCACCTCGTTCACGATCGCCGCGGTGTCGGGGCTCGTGCCCCAGGTCGAGACGGTCGTGTCCAACGCGGTGTCGCTGCACCCGGTCATCCCGGCCTGGTCCCGGTTCAAGATCAGCGCCGTGGCCCCGGTGGTGGCGCGGTTCGTCAGCCACCTCTCGCCCGCGTGGGGGGACCGCCCGGTCGGGTGGGTGGGCCACACGGTGCGGGGACTGGTCAAGGCCACGCACCACGAGTGCGACAACACGGTGTGCCGCATGGTGTCGTTCACGTACGGGGCCGGGTTCCCCGCCCTGTGGTCGCACAAGAACCTCGACGACGCCACGCACGAGTGGGTGCGGGGCGAGTTCGGTGACGTCCCGCTGTCTTTCTTCGCGCAGATGCGGCGCTCCGTCCGGGCCGGGCACCTCGTCCCGGCCGGGACACGGCCTGGCCTGCCCGCGTCGTACGTCGCCGAAGCGCCGAAGACCGACGCCCGGTTCGTCTTCGTCGCCGGCGCGGACAACCGCTGCTTCCTGCCCCTGAGCCAGCAGCGCACGTACGCGTGGTTCTCCGAGCACCGCCCGGGCAAGGACGCGCTGCACATGCTGCCCGGCTACGGCCACCTCGACGTGCTCGTGGGCAAGAACGCCGCCCGCGACACGTACCCGCTGCTGCTCGCCGAGCTGGCCGCATGAACGTCGCGGCTCGGGCCGCCGGGCTGGTGCTGCGCGGGCTGCCGTCGCCGATCCCGCGGCGGCAGCGGCGGCTGACCGGCCGGCACGCGGTCGTGGACGGGGTGCCGTTCGTCCTGCCGATCGACTCGGTGGACACCCCGGCGCTCATGGCGGGCTTCACCGTGGACGCCGACGCGGCGGCCGCGCTGCTCCCCGGCGGCGAGGTGCACCCGCTGCGGCTGCCCGGCGGGCGCGGCGTCCTCGTCGTGACGGTCATCAACTACCGCAGCACGGACATCGGGCGGTACATCGAGTTCTCGATCGCGCTCGCCTGCACGCACGGGCGGCGACCGGCCCCACCCATCCTCGGCGCGCTGCCCTGGTTCTTCGGCACCGGGCAGTACGTGCTCGACCTGCCGGTCTCCACCGAGGTCTCGGTCAAGGGCGGCAAGGGCATCTGGGGCATGCCGAAGCACCAGGCCCCGCTCGACTTCGTCGTCGACGGCACGGTCGACGGCGGGGAGGCCGGGGCTGTGCCGCCGGGAGCGACGGTGTCGAGCCAGTACGACCACGACGGCATGCTCGCGCTCCGGGTCGACATCGCCCGTCCTTCGTTCGGCCCGCTCCCGGTCAAGGCGGGAGGCGTCAACTACTGCGCCTTCCGGGGGATGCTGATGCGCTCCCGGGTGTGGTTCACCGGCGACGCGTACGTGGCGATGGGTCGGCGAGCGTCCGGCAGGCTCGTGGTCGGGGACGCCCCTCGGGTGAAGTTCCTTCACGACCTCGACATCGCCGAGAGCCCGCTGTTCACCTTCTACCTGCCGTCCACCCGGGGCGGGCTCGACGACCGGGTGGAGGCGTGGTTCCTCACCTCACCGAAGCCGGTGACGGCCCCGATGGAGGGCCTCGAGTCCGTCGTGGACCTCGGCACCGGCGAGGACTGGCCGCCCGGGCCGGTCAGGCACGACCGCTGAGCACTCCCGCGACCACGAGCGCGATGATCAGCAGGGCGGGCAGCACCCACCAGGCCACCCGTCCCCGCTGCAGCAGCGCCGACTGGGCGGTCGCGTGCGTGCCCACGGAGGAGACGGCCTCCACCCGCACCACGTGGCGTACACCCCGGCCGAGCCAGAACGCCTGGGACGGCGCCCACCGCAGCCCGTACACGACCGACTGCCCCGCCGGGACGGTCACCCGGACGGGGTCGAGCACCCGGCGCAGGCCCGGCCCGTGGTGCACGACCGCGTCCACGAGGGCCGGCCGGTTCCCCAGGTTGTGCAGCACGAGCCGGCCGTCCACCGGCTGACCCCAGCCCCGGGTGCTGGCCTCGGCGGGCTGCAGCTCGGCCCCGATCTGGTCGAACGTGCCGACGGTGACGTGCCCGGCGCAGCGGTCCGAGGGGGTCTCCTCGCCCCGCCGGGTCACCGACACGTGGTAGGGGTGCCTGCCGGGCCGTGACGCGCTCGTCCGGGGCACCTGGACGGGCAGCGCGACGTCGGCGTACCCGTGGGCGGGGACGTGCAGCCGGGCCGCCACCCCGCCGGGCATGCCGCATCCGGGCGACGGGGCGACGCGCACCTCGACGTCGTGGGCCACCGCGTCGTCGTTGTGCACCCGCACGTCCACCCGGTCGGTGCCGCCCGGAGTCACGTCCACGACCAGTGGGGAGAGCTGGACCACGAGGACATCCGGCGGGCGACGCCGCCCCTCGGAACCGGCCGGCTCCGCGGTCCCGTCGGGTGCCGGGCCGGTGCTCCGGGAGACGACCGCCGCCCCGGCAGGCCCGTCCTGCGCCTCCTGCGCCTGGCCGCCGTTCGGCCGTGCCGTGAGCAGGCGCGTGCCTTCGCGC
>JBOGEN010000060.1:0-14688 GCA_050743265.1 Actinomycetes bacterium | reverse complement strand
GGCCCCCGCTCCGGCGGCCCCTGCACGGGCAGCCCATGTCCCGGCCGCCGTCCACGGCGAGGTCCGGTGTGCCCGGGCCGCCGGCAACGCCCGCGAGGCGGCGTGATGCGGGTCCGGGTCGCCCACGTGGTGTTGGACTGCACCGACCTCGCCCGCGTGTCGGCGTTCTGGTCGAACCTGCTCGCCCTCGAGGTGGCCGAGCAGGACGAGGAGTGGCTCGACCTCGAGCCGGTGTCGCCCGGCGGGGCGGTGCTCTCGTTCCAGCGCGTCCCCGAGCCGAAGGTGGGGAAGAACCGCGTCCACCTTGACCTCGACGTGCCGGACGCCCTCGTCGCCGGGGAGCGGGCCCGTGAGCTCGGTGCGAGCCCCGCCAGTGACGTCAACCCGGGAGCACGCGGGCCGTGGCGGGTCTGGCGCGACCCCGAGGGCAACGAGTTCTGCCTGATCTCGGACGGGTCCGCCGCCTGACAGCCGCTGTGAGGACCACGACGAGCCAGGGCCCGGCGAGGCAGCTCCAGCGTGCCCGAGCGCGCCCAGACCAGCCCCGAGACCCCGAGGCATTACAGGTCTCCGCACAAGTGGTGTGATTGCGTCACACGCGTGCTAGCCTGGGTGGCTGTTCCCCGCGTACGGCTGGAGCACGCCATGAGTACGGACGCCGCCGCCAGGCCGGCCCCCCTGCAGCGCGACGACGCCGACGGGGTCGAGGCCCGCTTCCAGGCACTCGTCGACGCGGACGCGCGCATCGAGCCGCGCGACTGGATGCCCGAGGGGTACCGCAAGACCCTCGTCCGCCAGATCGCCCAGCACGCGCACTCCGAGATCATCGGCATGCAGCCCGAGGGCAACTGGATCACGCGCGCGCCGAGCCTGCGCCGCAAGGCGATCCTGCTGGCCAAGGTGCAGGACGAGGCCGGCCACGGGCTCTACCTCTACAGCGCGGCCGAGACGCTGGGCGTGTCGCGCGACGAGCTGCTCGACCTGCTCCACGCCGGTCGTCAGAAGTACTCCTCGATCTTCAACTACCCGACGCTGACCTGGGCCGATGTCGGGGCGATCGGCTGGCTCGTGGACGGCGCGGCGATCACCAACCAGGTGCCGCTGTGCCGCTGCTCGTACGGCCCGTACGCCCGGGCGATGGTGCGGGTCTGCAAGGAGGAGTCGTTCCACCAGCGCCAGGGCTTCGAGATCCTGCACACGCTCGCGCACGGGACGCCCGCCCAGAAGGACATGGCCCAGGACGCGGTGAACCGATGGTACTGGCCCTCGGTCGCGATGTTCGGGCCGCCGGACGCGCAGTCCACGCACTCCGCCCAGTCGATGGCCTGGAAGATCAAGCGGCACACCAACGACGAGCTGCGCCAGAAGTTCGTCGACATGATCGTGCCGCAGGCCGAGGTGCTGGGGCTCACGCTGCCCGACGCTGTGCTGGCATGGAACGACGAACGCGGGCACTACGACTACGGCGAGGTCGACTGGGACGAGTTCTTCGCTGTGGTCAAGGGCAACGGTCCGTGCAACCGCCAGCGCCTAGAGCACCGGCGCCGCGCCCACGACGGGGGTGCGTGGGTCCGCGAGGCCGCCATGGCGTACGCCGAGAAGCAGCGCACCCGCGCCGCGACGGAGGGCTCGGTCGCGTGAGCGACGACACTGGGACGTCCCGGCGCGAGTGGCCGCTGTGGGAGGTGTTCGTCCGCAGCCGGCGCGGCCTCTCCCATAACCACGTGGGCAGTCTGCACGCGTCCGACGCGACGATGGCCCTGCGCATGGCGCGGGACGTCTACACCCGCCGGTCCGAGGGCGTGAGCCTCTGGGTCGTGCCGTCGGAGGCCATCACCGCGTCCAGCCCGGACGAGAAGGACGCGTTCTTCGACCCCGCCGGCGACAAGGCCTACCGCCACCCGACCTTCTACGACATCCCCGCCGAGGTGCGGCACCTGTGAGCTCGCTCACCGCCTCCGAGAGCGCCGCGCGTGCCACGTACGCCCTGCGGCTGGGTGACGACGCGCTCGTGCTCTCGCACCGGCTCGCCGAGTGGTGCGCGAACGGCCCCGAGATCGAGGAGGACATCGCGCTCACGAACATCGCGCTCGACCTGCTCGGGCAGGCGCGCAGCCTGCTCACGTACGCGGGGGAGTGCGAGGGTGCCGCCACCGGCACGGCCAGGTCCGAGGACGACCTCGCGTACCTGCGCGACGAGCGTGACATCACGAACCTGCAGATCGTCGAGCTGCCCAACGGGGACTTCGCCCGCACGGTCGTCCGGCAGCTGTTCGTCAGCACGTACCTCCACGCCCTGTACGCGCGTCTCGTCGACTCCCGCGACGAGACCCTCGCCGCCGTGGCCGCCAAGGCGGTCAAGGAGGTCGCCTACCACCGCGAGCACGCGGGCGCCTGGACGGTCCGGCTCGGCGACGGCACAGAGGAGTCCCACCGGCGTACGCAGGAGGCCGTCGACTGGCTCTGGCCGTACGTCGACGAGATGTTCCGCTCCGACGGGCTCGAGCAGTCACTGGTCGAGGCCGGGGTCGCGGTGGACGTGGGCACCCTGCGCGACGCGTGGGCCGAACAGGTCGCCCGGGTCCTGGAGGAGGCCACCCTGACACTGCCGGACGGGACCTGGACGGCGCCGGGCGGCGGCCGCACCGGCCTGCACACCGAGCACCTCGGCTACCTCCTCGCGGAGATGCAGCACCTGCACCGGGCGCACCCGGGGGCGACGTGGTGACGGGCGCGCCCGCCCGGGCTGCCCGGGAGGCCACCGCTCGGGACGCCCGCGCGGTGCTGGCACAGGTCGTCGACCCGGAGATCCCCGTGATCTCGATCGAGGACCTCGGCATCCTGCGCGACGTCACCGTCGACGAGGCGGGGGTGGTCCAGGTGACGATCACCCCGACCTACTCGGGCTGCCCGGCGATGGACACGATCCGGGCCGACGTCGAGGCTGCCCTCGCCGGGGCGGGCCACCCCGGCGTGCGCGTCCGCACCGTGCTCTCGCCGGCCTGGACGACGGACTGGATGACCGAGGAGGGCAGGCGCGCGCTGGACGAGGCCGGCATCGCACCCCCGGCTGCGCGTGCCAGCGCTGCCCCGGTGCTGGTCGGGCTGTCCGTGCGGTGCCCGCAGTGCGGCTCGCTGGACACCCGGCTGCTCAGCCGGTTCGGCTCCACCGCCTGCAAGGCGCTGTACCGCTGCGACGCGTGCCTGGAGCCGTTCGACCATTTCAAGGCGATCTGATGGCCGCACGCACCGCCCCCCGGCAGCACGCGGTCTTCCACACGCTGCGGGTGTCCGCCGTCGAGCGGCTCACCGACGACGCGGTCACCGTGACTTTCGACGTGCCGGACGACCTCGGCGCGGCGTACCGGTTCGCCCCGGGCCAGCACCTCACCCTGCGGACCACCGTCGACGGGGAGGACATCCGGCGCAACTACTCGATCTGCGCACCAGCCTCGTCGGGCGTGCTGCGGGTCGCGGTGAAGCGCATCGAGGAGGGGGTCTTCTCGGGGTACGCCCTGGACGGGCTCACCGCCGGCGACGAGCTCGAGGTCATGACCCCGACCGGCCGGTTCACCACGGCGCTCGACCCCTCGCAGGCCAGGCACTACGTCGCGATCGCCGCCGGCAGCGGCATCACCCCGGTACTCTCGCTGGTCAGCACGGTGCTCGAGGTCGAGCCCGCCAGCCAGGTGACCCTCGTGTACGGCAACCGCACGACCGCCAGCGTGATGTTCCTCGACGAGCTCGCCGACCTCAAGGACCGCTACCCGGACCGGTTCACGCTGGTGCACGTGCTCTCCCGCGAGCCCGTCGAGGTGGACCTCTTCCACGGCCGCATCGACGCCGACAAGCTGCGTGCCCTGTTCGGCACGCTGCTCCCGCCGGAGACCGTGGACGAGTGGTTCCTGTGCGGGCCGTTCGAGATGGTCACCCAGGCGCGGGACACCCTGGTTGCCGCCGGGGTCGACCGGGACCACGTCCACGCCGAGCTCTTCCACGTCGAGGACGAGCCGCCGGTGCGGGCCGCGAGGAACGGCGCGCCCGTACGCCGGGCCGGGTCCGGGTCCGAGCCCACCGGCGACGGCCCTGCCAGCGAAGGCCCCACCAGCACGGTCACCGTCTACCTCGACGGGCGCGCCTCCACGTTCGAGCTGGCCGCCCGAGGGAGGTCCGTGCTCGAGGCCACCCTGGCCGTCCGCGCGGACGCCCCGTTCGCCTGCAAGGGCGGGGTGTGCGGCACCTGCCGAGCGAAGCTCGTCGAGGGTGAGGTCGAGATGGACCGCAACTACGCCCTGGAGCGGGACGAGCTCGAGAGCGGGTTCGTGTTGGCCTGCCAGTCACACCCCACGACGCCGACCCTCGTCCTCGACTTCGACCAGTAGCGACTTCGACCAGTAGCGACGTCGACCATTAGCGACGTCGACCATTAGCGACGTCGACCAGCAGCGCCGAGTCAGCGGTAGTGTCGGCGCCCGGTCCTAGCCTGGGCTCCTAGCGGGCGCCCCGCCCGGCCGTGACGACGAAGGAGCAGGTGACGTGGTCCAGCAGGATTCCCCCGAGGTCGAGTTCCGCAGCGACGTCACGGTCGAGCTGGTCAAGGCCACCGCCGCCGACGCCGACATCCTCTTCGCCGCGAGGGTGTCCACGAAGGGGGAGCGGTCCCTCGAGGACGTGGACGCCGACGCCGAACGGTCCAAGGGCCTGATCAACTACCTCCTGCGCGACCGCCACGGGACCCCCTTCGAGCACTCCGTGCTCACCTTCTACGTGAGCGCCCCGATCTTCGTGTTCCGCGAGATGATGCGGCACCGATTCGCCAGCTACAACGAGGAGTCGGGTCGTTACCGGGAGCTCAACCCGGTGTTCTACGTGCCGGGTCCCGACCGCCGCCTGATCCAGGTCGGCAAGCCCGGGGCGTACGACTTCGTCGAGGGCACCCCGGAGCAGTACGCCACGGTCCGGGAGGTCACACAGCGGGCCTGCCACGAGGCGTACAAGGCCTACCGGGAGATGCTCGACGCGGGGGTGGCCCGTGAGGTCGCCCGGGGCGTCCTGCCGGTGTCCACCTACTCGTCGATGTACGTGACGCTGAACGCCCGCTCGCTGATGAACTTCCTCTCGCTCCGCACCCGCCGGGACGCGGCGCGTTACCCCTCGTTCCCGCAACGCGAGATCGAGATGGTGGCGGAGCGGATGGAGGCCGAGTGGGCCGCGCTCATGCCGCTCACCCACGAGGCGTTCGAGGCCCACGGCCGGGTGGCTCCGTAGCCCCGGGGGAGCTTCCCGTCCCGGGTCCGGAGCGATGCCGTCCCGGCCCACCATGCGACTCTCAGACCTTTTTCGCTCCGGTGCGTGACAGGGCGGTCACCGCACGAGAGGATGAGGCAAAGTCATCCGAAAGTCTGGGTGAGAATCCCCCGTTCGCAGGACAGACAGCGGCCTGTCCTGTGGCACGATGTGTTGTGGGATCCCGCCGCTGCCTGGACCCCCGAGCAGGTAGCGGCGGGTCTCCCTTTGTGGTCACCCTTTCACCGGTAGCGTGTCTCCATGCCTGGTTCTCCGACGCGGGCGGCCCCCTTCGGCCGCATGCTCACCGCGATGGTCACCCCGTTCACGCCGAGCGGCGACCTCGATGTGGACGGTGCCCAGCGCATCGCCACCCACCTGGTGGGCGCCGGCAACGACGGTCTCGTCGTGAGCGGCACCACGGGGGAGTCCCCGACCACGACCGACTCCGAGAAGGACAGGCTGCTCCGGGCCGTCGTGGAGGCGGTGGGCGACCGGGCCACCGTCGTCGCCGGGGCCGGCACGAACGACACCGCGCACTCCATGGAGCTGGCCAGGGCCGCGGAGAAGGCCGGCGCGCACGGGCTGCTCCTCGTGACGCCGTACTACAACAAGCCCCCGCAGGAGGGCCTGTACCGCCACTTCACCGCGGTGGCCGACGCGACCGACCTGCCGGTGATGCTCTACGACATCCCGAGCCGTACGGGGGTGCCGATCGAGCCCGAGACGCTGGTCCGGCTCGCCCAGCACGAGCGCATCGTCGCGGTGAAGGACGCCAAGGCCGACCTGTACCACGGGTCGTGGGTCATGGCCCGGGGCGGGCTCGCGTACTACTGCGGTGACGACGCGCTCAACCTGGCCTGGCTGGCCGTCGGCGCCTCCGGGCTGGTCAGCGTGGTCGGCCACGTCGCGGCCGGCGACTTCGCCGAGATGATCCGCCGCGCCGGGGCGGGCGACCTCGGCGGCGCCAGGGAGCTCCACTACAAGACGCTCCCCGCGGTGCGCGCGATCATGACCCGGACACAGGGGGCGATCATGGTGAAGGCTGCACTGCGCCTGGCCGGGGTGCACGACGGCCCGGTGCGCGCCCCGCTGGTGGACGCCACCGACGAGCAGACGGCCCTGCTGCGTACGGACCTCGCGGAGGCCGGACTCCTGTGAGCCACCCGCACCCAGAGCTCGGACTGCCCCCGGCTCTACCGGAGCACGGGCTGCGCGTGGTGGCCCTGGGCGGGCTCGGCGAGATCGGCCGCAACATGACCGTGTTCGAGTTCGCCGGGCGTCTGCTCGTCGTGGACTGCGGCGTGCTCTTCCCCGAGCCCGAGCAACCCGGTGTTGACCTGATCCTGCCGGACTTCGACTACCTCAGGGACCGGCTGGGCGACATCGACGGCATCGTGCTCACGCACGCGCACGAGGACCACATCGGTGCCGTGCCGTACCTGCTCCGCCAACGCTCCGACATCCCCGTGATCGGGTCCCGCCTCACCCTGGCGCTGCTGGACGCGAAGCTGCGCGAGCACCGCATCGAGCCGTACACGCTGCAGGTCTCCGAAGGGGAGCGGGAGCGGATCGGCCCGTTCGACTGCGAGTTCCTGTCGGTCAACCACTCGATCCCGGACGCGCTCGCGGTCGCCATCCGTACGCCGGCCGGCCTGGTGCTGCACACCGGCGACTTCAAGATGGACCAGCTGCCGCTCGACGGTCGGCTCACCGACCTCGGCGGCTTCTCCCGGCTCGGCAGCGAGGGCGTCGACCTGCTGCTGTCCGACTCGACGAACGCCGAGGTGCCGGGTTTCGTCACCAGCGAGCAGGAGATCTCGCCGGTGCTGCACCAGATGTTCGAGGAGGCGAGCAAGCGCGTCATCGTCGCCTGCTTCGCGAGCCACATCCACCGCGTGCAGCAGGTCATCGACGCGGCGGCGCACCACCGCCGCAAGGTGGCCTTCGTGGGCAGGTCGATGGTGCGCAACATGAACGTCGCGCGCGACCTCGGCTACCTCCACGTCCCCGACAACCTGCTCGTCGACCCGAAGACGCTCGACGACCTGCCGCCCGAGGAGGTCGTGCTCGTCTGCACCGGGTCGCAGGGCGAGCCGCTCGCTGCCCTGTCGCGGATGGCCAGCCGCGACCACCAGATCCGCATCGCCGAGGGCGACACGGTCGTGCTCGCCTCCTCGCTCATCCCCGGCAACGAGAACGCCGTCTTCCGCGTCGTCAACGGGCTCACCCGGTGGGGGGCGCGGGTCGTGCACAAGGGCAACGCGCTCGTGCACGTGAGCGGGCACGCGCCCGCGGGCGAGCTGCTCTACGTGCTCAACCTCGTTCAGCCGAGCAACCTCATGCCGGTGCACGGCGAGTACCGGCACCTGCGCGCGCACGCCCGGCTCGCCGAGCAGACCGGCGTACCGCCGGAGAACATCGTGCTCGCAGAGGACGGCGTGGTCGTCGACCTCGTGGACGGCCGCGCGCGGATCGTCGGCGCGGTCCCCTGCGGCTACGTGTACGTGGACGGGTTGGGCGTGGGCGACGTCAGCGAGGAGTCCCTCAAGGACCGCCGCATCCTCGGCGAGGAGGGGTTTGTCTCGGTCGTCGTCGTGGTCGACTCGGGTACCGGCAAGGTCGTCGGCGGCCCGGAGATCCACGCCCGCGGGTTCGCGGACCAGGACCGCGTGTTCGACGCCGTCCGCCCGCGGATCGAGGAGGCCCTCGCCTCGGCGGCGGCCGACGGGGTGAGCGACATCCGCCAGCTGCAGCAGCTTGTCCGGCGTACGGTCGGCAAGTGGGTGAGCGACACCCACCGGCGCCGCCCGATGATCGTGCCTGTGATCGTCGAAGTCTGACCGTCGTCGGAGCCTGACCGTCGTCGGAGCCTGACCGTCGGCGAGGTCTCTGACCTCGAGGTCCGGCGCGCCCGGCCGCTGTGCCGCGCTCAGCCTGTGGTCAGGGCGCGGATGACGAGCACCGCCATGTCGTCCCGCGGCGTGCTCGGGTGGTAGGCGAGCACGGCAGACTCGACCCGGTCGGCGACCGCGGACGCGGGCAGGCCGGGTGTCTCGGAGAGCACCCGGACCAGCCCGGACTCCCCGAACATCTCGCCGTCCTCGCGCCGCTCGATCACGCCGTCCGTCACCGCCACGAACGCCTCACCCGGGGCGAGCCAGCACTCCTCGGTACGGAAGGTCTCGCCCGGCAGCACGCCGAGCAGCGTCTGGGGGTTGCCGATGGTGATCACCGTGCCGTCCGGCTGGACCCGCATCGGCAGCGGGTGCCCCGCGCTCACGAACTCGATCCGTGCCCCACCGTCCCGGCTCGGCTCGATCTCGCCGTAGAGCAGCGTGATGAAACGCTCGCCCCCGGCCTCCTCGAGGACTGCCTCGTTGAGCTGGGCGAGCACGTCAGGAAGCGGGTCACCCTTGCGTCCGAGCAGGCGCAGGGCGTGCCGGGCGAGGCCGGTGACCGCCGCGGCCTCGGCACCCTTGCCGCACACGTCGCCGACGGCGAAGCCCCACCGGCCCTCCCGGACCGGGAACAGGTCGTAGAAGTCCCCACCGACCTCGTTGCCCTCACCGGCAGCTGCGTACGCGACACCCACGTCGCAGCCGGGCACGTCCGGCAGCCGCGGCGGCAGCAGGCTGCGCTGCAGGGCGCGGTTCGCCTGCGTCCGGTCCGCGTACAGCCGGGCGTTGTCCAGGGCGAGGCCGGCGCGGCGGGCCAGGTCCTCGACGAGCTCGACGTCGTCCTGGCGGAACCGCATCACGCCGGGACGCCCGAGCGTCAGCGTGCCGATGCGGCGGCCCCGGGCGGCGAGGGACACCGTGAGCACGGCGTCGCCGTCCGGCCACACCACGACGGAGGGCCGCCGTCCCGCGGCCGACGTCCCGGGCGGGGGGAGCGCGGACAGGGCCGCGCGCAGACCGTCCACCCGGCTCTCGTCCTCGTGCCAGACGTACGCCAGTCGCCCGCCGGAGTCGTCCAGGGCATGGATGGCGCACCACCGTGCGAGCCGCGGTACGACGAGCTGCGCCACCATCGCCATGGTCATGTCGGGGTCGAGGGTCCCGGCGAGGAGGTCGCTGGCCTCGGCGAGGAAGCCCAGCCAGCCCCGCCTGCGCCGGTCCAGCTCGGTCAGCCGCGCGCCCTCCACGGAGAGCGCCACCTGGTCGGCCAGGCTCTGCAGCCGGACCACGTCGTCGGTGACGAACCGGTCGGTCTCCCGGGCGGCCACCCCGAGCGAGCCGATGACCCGGTCCTCGACGGTCAGCGGGACGGCGACGAGCGACTGCATGCCGGTCTCCCGCAGGACGGGGGTGTGCCCGGCGTCGTCGTGGCGGATCACCGGCACCGACGAGGAACCGCCGGGCAGGTCGTCGAGGCTTTCCACGACGACGTAGCGGCCCGTCGCGCGATGCCCCAGCCCGGTGGACGCGCGGACCTCGAGCAGGTCGTCGTCCTCGGTCGAGAGCAGCGCGTACGCCGCATCCCCGTCGAGGAGGTCCCGGCCACGCTCGGCCAGCCGCCCCAGCAGGGTGTCGACGCCGTCCCCGGACAGCGCGCCGCCGGTCGGTCGGTGCATGGGGTCGGCGCCGGACCGCGGCAGCGGGTCGCCCACCTGCCGCTCGTGGGGCTCGCCTGGGCTCGCGGGCGCCTCCCGGGTGAGCGACGGGCCGCCAGGGTCGGGCGCTGCCCCGCGGATGGGCACCTTCTGGCGGACAATGGATGCCCCGAGCACCCAGCGGTGCTGCTCGGCGACCATCAGGCAGACCGCGGCACGGTCGCCCTGGCCGGACCCGGTCCGCACGTGGACGGCGAAGACCGGCAGGGTCTCGCCGTCCGCGCAGTGCACCTCGTACGTCCCCTGCCAGCGGGGGAGCCCGAGCACGAGGTCCGCGGGCGCGCCGGCGGGGCCGTCCTGCCCGGCCTGCCGTGGCCAGTGCACCAGCTCGGCGAGCGGTCGCCCGTCCACCTCCTCCGCGGCCCAGCCGAACAGGCTGGTGGCCTCCTGGCTCCAGTACCCCACCCGGCCGGTGGCGTCGGTGCGGACCACGGCCACGCGCGCGTCCGGATCCTCGGCGCTCCCGCCCTCCCGGCGGGGGGCGGGGAGGCCTGCCCCCTCTGCGGGGAGCAGCGACCCGTCGAGCTCGCCGCGCTCGAGCCGGAACCAGACCCGCTTGTGCGTCGAGGTGTACTCGACCCCCCAGGACGACGCGAGCGCGGCTGCGAGGGCCAGCCCGCGGCCGCCCTCGGCGTCCGGGGGTGGGGCGACCGGCAGCAGCGGCATGGCGCGGGCCGGGTACCTGTCGAGGACCTCGACCTCCACGGCTGCGTCCCGGACGGCGCACCCGATCTCCACCTCAGTGCCGGCGTGGACGACGGCGTTCGTGACCAGCTCACTCGTCAGCAGGACGGCGGTGTCGACGAGGTCGGTCTGGCCCCAGCCGGCCAGGGCACGCCGGACGAGACGACGTGCCGCACCCACCGAGGTGCCCTCCGGAGGGAGGGTCATCCGGTTCCGTGATGGTGCTGAGGCGCCGACCAAGCCCAGGGCTCCCTCGTGCGCATGTCGCGGCGACCCTCATGGTGACAGACTGGCGCCCGCAGCGCCCCGGGGGTGGCGGCTGCCCGCCCAGACTCGTCGCCCAAGGGAGGCGTCAGTGACGGCCAGCCCGATGAGCTCACAGAAGTCGGAGCGCACCAGGAGCCCCCGAGGGTCCACGTCCTCGGGGGAGTCGGCGTCCGGCCGCGGCAGCGCCCCGCCCTCGCGGGGGCGCTCCGACGCGGACCGGGCCGACCGGCTGCTCCAGGCGCTCGTCGCCGTGCGTGCCGGCGACTTCCGTACGCGCCTGGGCTTCACCGGCGACGGTGACGTGTGGGGCGAGATCGCCGAGGTGTTCAACGAGGTCGTGGCGCGTAACCGCCACCTCGCGGCCGAGCTGTCGCGGGGACGCCGGATGATCGGCCGTGACGGCCGACTCACCGAGCGTCTCGACCCGGCCGACGCCACGGGCGCGTGGTCGGACAGCATCGCCGCAGCGAACGCCCTCGTCGACGACCTGGTACGGCCGACCACGGAGGTCGGGCGGGTGATCGCCGCGGTCGCCGAGGGCGACCTGTCCCACAAGATGGACCTCACGATCGACGGCCAGCCGGTGCGCGGGGAGTTCCTCCGCATCGGCCGCACCGTGAACAGCATGGTGGACCGGCTCTCCCAGTTCACCTCCGAGGTGACCCGCGTGGCGCGCGAGGTCGGCACGGAGGGCCAGCTCGGCGGGCAGGCCCGGGTGAAGGGCGTGTCGGGCAGCTGGCGCGACCTGACCGAGTCGGTCAACTCGATGGCCGGACGCCTGACCGCCCAGGTCCGCGACATCGCCACGGTGACGACGGCCGTGGCCAACGGTGACCTCAGCAAGGCGATGACCGTCGAGGTCCAGGGCGAGGTGCTCGAGCTCAAGGGGACCGTCAACCGGATGGTCCAGCAGCTGTCCTCGTTCGCGGACGAGGTGACCCGGGTGGCCCGCGAGGTGGGCACCGAGGGCCAGCTCGGCGGGCAGGCCGAGGTGCTCGGCGTGTCCGGCACCTGGCGTGACCTCACCGACTCCGTCAACTCGATGGCGGGCAACCTGACCAGCCAGGTGCGCAACATCGCCCAGGTCACCACGGCGGTGGCGCAGGGTGACCTGTCGCAGAAGATCACGGTGGACGCCCGGGGGGAGATCCTCGAGCTCAAGGACACCGTGAACACGATGGTCGACCAGCTGTCCTCGTTCGCCGACGAGGTGACCCGGGTGGCCCGCGAGGTCGGGGGCGAGGGCAAGCTCGGCGGGCAGGCCCAGGTGGCCGGTGTGTCCGGTACGTGGCGCGAGCTCACCGATTCCGTCAACTTCATGGCGGGCAACCTGACCAGCCAGGTGCGCAACATCGCCCAGGTCGCGACAGCCGTTGCTACGGGTGACCTGTCGCAGAAGATCACGGTCGAGGCCCGGGGGGAGATCCTCGAGCTCAAGGACACCGTGAACACGATGGTCGACCAGCTGTCCTCGTTCGCGGACGAGGTGACCCGGGTGGCCCGCGAGGTGGGCACCGAGGGGCGCCTCGGCGTCCAGGCCGACGTCCAGGGCGTGTCCGGGACGTGGAAGGCGCTGACCGAGTCCGTCAACGTGATGGGCAACAACCTCACCACCCAGGTGCGCAACATCGCCCAGGTCACCACGGCGGTGGCGCAGGGTGACCTGTCGCAGAAGATCACGGTGGACGCCCGGGGCGAGATCCTCGAGCTCAAGAGCACGATCAACACGATGGTCGACCAGCTGTCCTCGTTCGCGGACGAGGTGACCCGGGTGGCCCGCGAGGTGGGTACCGAGGGACGCCTCGGCGGCCAGGCCCTGGTCCGCGGGGTCTCGGGGACGTGGAAGGACCTCACCGACAACGTCAACTCGATGGCGAGCAACCTCACCAGCCAGGTGCGGTCCATCGCGATCGTGTCCACGGCGGTCGCCCGCGGCGACCTGTCCGGCAAGATCTCGGTCGAGGCCAAGGGCGAGGTCGCGGCGCTGGCCCAGACCATCAACACGATGGTCGACACACTGCGTGCCTTCGCCGACGAGGTGACCCGGGTGGCCCGCGAGGTGGGCACCGAGGGGCAGCTGGGTGGACAGGCCCGCGTCCCGAACGTGGCGGGGACGTGGAAGGACCTCACCGACAACGTCAACTCGATGGCCAACAACCTGACCAACCAGGTGCGGTCCATCGCGCTGGTCACCACCGCGGTCGCGCAGGGTGACCTGACGAAGAAGATCGACGTGGACGCACGCGGCGAGATCCTCGCGCTGAAGACCACGATCAACACGATGGTCGACCAGCTCTCCGCGTTCGCCGCGGAGGTGACCCGGGTGGCCCGCGAGGTGGGCACCGAGGGGCGCCTCGGCGGGCAGGCCGAGGTGGAGGGCGTCTCCGGGACGTGGAAGAAGCTCACCGAGAACGTGAACCAGCTCGCGGGCACGCTGACCACGCAGCTGCGCGCGATCTCGGAGGTCTCCACGGCGGTGACGACGGGTGACCTGACCCGGCAGATCGCGGTGGACGCGTCCGGCGAGGTCGCCGACCTCAAGGACAACATCAACCAGATGATCGCGAACCTTCGCGAGACGACCCGGGAGAACACCGAGCAGGACTGGCTCAAGACGAACCTCGCCCGCATCACCGGGCTCATGCAGGGGCGGCGGGACGTCCTCGACGTGGCCAGCATGATCATGAGCGAGCTCACCCCGGTGGCCTCCGCCCAGCACGGCGCGTTCTTCCTCACCGAGGGTGAGCTGACCGGGTCACCGGGCGCCTCGGGCAACGGTGCCCGCGCCCGCGGCGCGGGGGCACACGGTGGTGTCGACGGGGCCGCCGAGGCGAGCGAGGCCAGGGGCACGCTCCGGCTGATCGCCTCGTACGGCTATGCGACCCGCAAGAACCTGTCGAACAGGTTCGCGCCGGGGGAGGGGCTCATCGGGCAGGCCGCGCTGGAGCGCCAGCCGATCCTCGTCACCCAGGCACCACCGGACTACGTGCGGGTCGTCTCCGGGCTCGGCGAGGCGGCACCTGCGAACATCATCGTGCTGCCGATCGTGTTCGAGGAGCGTGTCCTCGGCGTCATCGAGCTGGCCACGTTCAGCCCGTTCAGCGACGTCCAGGTGGCGTTCCTCGACCAGCTGATGGAGTCCATCGGGGTCACCTTGAACGCCATCATCGCGAGCTCGCGTACGGAGGAGCTGCTCTCCGAGTCCCAGCGGCTCACCGAGGAGCTGCAGGAGAAGTCGGAGGAGCTCGAGTCGCAGCAGGAGGAGCTGCGCAAGTCCAACGCCGAGCTCGAGCAGCAGGCCGCCACCCTCAAGGCGAGCGAGGAGCTGCTCCAGCAGCAGCAGGAGGAGCTGCAGCACACGAACGCCGAGCTCGAGGAGAAGGCCACGCTGCTCGCGGACCAGAACCGGTCCATCGAGATCAAGAACTCCGAGATCGAGCAGGCCCGGCGGACGCTCGAGGACCGCGCCGAGCAGCTCGCGCTGTCGAGCAAGTACAAGTCCGAGTTCCTCGCGAACATGTCGCACGAGCTGCGGACGCCGCTGAACAGCATCCTGATCCTCGGCCAGCAGCTCGCCGAGAACCCGGAGCGCAATCTCACCGGCAAGCAGGTCGAGTTCGCCCGCACCATCCACGGCGCCGGCACCGATCTCCTCAACCTCATCAGCGACATCCTCGACCTCACGAAGATCGACTCCGGCACCGTCACGGTGGACGCCGAGGATATCGTAGTCGGCGGCGTGCTCGAATCGATCGCCCGGCCGTTCCGACACGAGGCCGAGACGCGCGGGCTGTCGTTCGAGGTCGAGGTGGCTGCCGGCGTCGCCCGCACGATGA
>JBOGEN010000059.1:0-3267 GCA_050743265.1 Actinomycetes bacterium | reverse complement strand
GTACGGAGGAGTACCGGCCCGCTACTCGGGCGGGACGATGCTCACGACGCGACGGCCACGGCGGTGACCGAACTCCACGGCCCCGGCTGACAGCGCGAACAGGGTGTCGTCCCCGCCGCGTCCCACGTTGACGCCGGGGTGGAAGTGGGTGCCGCGCTGGCGTACGAGGATCTCGCCCGCGTTGACGACCTGTCCGCCGAACCGCTTCACGCCGAGGCGTTGGGCGTTGGAGTCACGCCCGTTCCGCGTGGACGAAGCGCCCTTCTTGTGTGCCATGGATGCTGCCTACTTCGCGGTCTCGATGCCGGTGACCTTGACCTGGGTGTGTCGCTGGCGGTGCCCCAGGCGCTTCCTGTAGCCGGTCTTGTTCTTGTACTTGAGGATCTCGATCTTGCGGTCCTTGGCGTGGCCCACGACCTCGGCCGTCACCGAGACCTTGCCGAGCGCGCCCGACTCGGAGGTGACGGTGCCGCCGTCGACCAGCAAGATCGCCGGCAGCGTCACCGACGTGCCGGGCTCGCCGTCGAGCCGGTCGATCTGGACGACGTCACCGACGGACACCTTCTCCTGCCGGCCGCCTGCGCGGACGATCGCGTACACCGCGGGTTCTCTCCCTGCTCGTTCCGGGCTGCTGCCGTTCGGGGCCACTGCTCGCTCGGGGCGGCCGTGGTCGGTGCTTCGGACCTCTGGTCGACGTCATAGCACGGACACGGGGTGCCTCGGGCACGCGGATGCGGGCATGTCGCCGACATACCGGGGATCAAGGGTACGGAGGTGATCTGCCCCGGTCAAACCGAGGGCGAGGTCGAGACCCGCTCCACATCGGGTTCCAGGGTCTCGGTGACCTCCGTGGGGTCCTCCTTCTCGGCGCGGGGGTGGACGGACGGCTCCGGGGGCTCCTGCGCGGGGGGCGGGCCGCTGGGGCGCCTGGTGGCTCCCCTGGCACGGCGGCGGCCGGACCCTCGGCTCGTCCGGGACCCGTCCCCGCGCCCCGCCGTCCCGTCCTCGGCCGGCGTGGCCTCGTCTGAGACGGGCTCGCCTGAGCTGGCCTCGTCGACGGCTGCCTCGATGGGCTCTGCCTCGATGGGCTCTGCCTCGACAGGGGCTTCGGCGTCCGAGGTTGGCGCGTCCGGGGCAGCCTCGGTGGGGTCGGAGGCCGGCCCGGTCTCCTTGCGGCGACGTCCCCGCTTCTCGGACTTGGGCGCGGGCTCGACGACGTCGGTGTGGATCACCACGCCGCGCCCCTTGCAGGTCTCGCACGGCTCGCTGAAGGCCTCGATCAGGCCCTGTCCGACCCGCTTGCGGGTCATCTGCACGAGGCCGAGCGAGGTCACCTCGGCGACCTGGTGCTTCGTGCGGTCCCTGCCGAGGCACTCGAGCAGGCGCCGCAGCATGAGGTCACGGTTGCTCTCGAGCACCATGTCGATGAAGTCGACGACGATGATGCCACCGATGTCGCGGAGCCTGAGCTGGCGTACGACCTCCTCGGCGGCCTCGAGGTTGTTCTTGGTGACCGTCTCCTCGAGGTTGCCGCCCTTGCCGGTGAACTTGCCGGTGTTCACGTCGACGACCGTCATCGCCTCGGTCCGATCGATCACGAGGGAGCCGCCCGAGGGCAGCCAGACCTTGCGGTCGAGCGCCTTCGCGATCTGCTCGTCCACCCGGTACGTGGCGAACACGTCCGCGTTGTCCGTCCACTTCGACAGCCGCTGCGCGAGATCGGGCGCGACCCAGCCGAGGTAGCTCTCGAGCGTGTCCCACGCGTCGTCGCCCGAGACGACGAGCTTGGTGAAGTCCTCGTTGAACACGTCACGGACGACCCGGATCGCCAGGTCGGGCTCGCCGTACAGCAGCGCGGGCGCGTTCGCCGAGCCGGACTTCTTGACGATGTCCTCCCACTGCGCCTGCAGTCGCGCCACGTCGCGGGACAGCTCGTCCTCACTGGCGCCCTCGGCTGCGGTCCGCACGATGACGCCGGCACCCTCGGGCACGACCTTCTTCAGCACGGACTTGAGCCGGGAGCGCTCGGTGTCGGGCAGCTTGCGGCTGATCCCCGTCATCGAGCCCTCGGGCACGTACACGAGGTAGCGGCCGGGCAGCGACACCTGGCTGGTCAGCCGGGAGCCCTTCTGCCCCATCGGGTCCTTGGTGGCCTGGACGAGCACGGACTGGCCGGACTTCAGCGCGGACTCGATGCGCTTGGGCTGGCCCTCGAGGCCGGCCGCGCCGAAGTTGACCTCGCCCGCGTACAGGACGCCGTTGCGCCCGCGGCCGATGTCGACGAACGCCGCCTCCATGGACGGCAGCACGTTCTGGACCTTGCCGAGGTAGACGTTGCCCACCTGGGTGGAGGTGCTGGCGGTGCTCACGTAGTGCTCGACGAGCACGCCGTCCTCGAGCACGGCGACCTGCGTACGGTCACCGCGCTGCCGGACGACCATCACCCGGTCGACCGCCTCCCGGCGGGCGAGGAACTCGGCCTCGGTGATGATCGGCGGACGGCGACGACCATGGTCCCGGCCCTCCCGGCGGCGCTGCTTCTTCGCCTCGAGACGGGTCGAGCCCTTGATCGAGGTGACGTCGTCGCCGTCACGGCCCTCCCGGACCCGGACAACGGTGCGGGGCGGGTCGTCCGTGCCGGAGTCCTCGGCGTCTCCGCCGGAACCGCGGCGCCGGCGCCGACGGCGACGACGCGAGGACGCGCTCTCGCCGGCGTCCTCGTCCTTCGCATCGGACCTGCCGCGCTTGCCGCCGGTGTCGTCGGCCTGGCCGCACGAGCCCGGCTCGTCCTTGCCCTTGTCGTCCTTGGACTTGTCGTCCTTGGACTTGGCCTGGGTCTTTCCGGACCTGGCCTGCTTGCCGGAGTCGTCCCGGTCGTCAGAGCCCTCGGACGTGCCGTCCCGGCCTGCCTGCCCGCCGCCTGACGGGGTCTCGGTGCCCGCGTCGCCGTCGTCGCCACTCGTACGGCCCTTGCCCCGTCGGCCACGTCCTCCGCGCCGCCGGCGGCGACGCGGCCCACCCTCGTCCTCGGTGTCTTCGGAGTCCTCCTCGTCCGAGGCGTCCTGGTCGGGCTGGTCGTCCTCCGGTACCGCCGGAGGACGGCGCGCCGGAACCACGTCCGGATCCGGCGGCTGGAACAGGACGCTCGGCGCCTGGAAGGCCGCGGACAGCGCGCCCGCGACCGGCTCGAGCGCGGCGGCCTCCGCGGTGCTGCCGGACTGCTCGGCCTCCTCGGCACCGGTCGAGCGCCCGGTGTCGGTCGTGGAC
>JBOGEN010000058.1:0-22436 GCA_050743265.1 Actinomycetes bacterium | reverse complement strand
CTCCGGGACTCGCACGAGTGGGGGGACCCGGGAGTCGCCGAGACCGGCAGCGGGCGGTTTCCGCCCACTCCCGGGCAGCGGTGCCCCTGTCCTACCGGGCAGGGGCATCGTGCCGTTCCCCGAGGAGGGCACGGGCTGGCCTGGAGGGCGTACCGGGCTGTCAGCCACGCATCACGGGCACGAGCAGGGAGGACGGCGCGTCCGCGTCATGGTGCACGCGGTACGCGACGGGCTTGCCGTACGGTGCTCCGTCCCTTTCGACTCATGCCCGGTCGGCCGTTTCGCCAGCGGGCCGAGGTGCTGCAGCTTGTCCGGGTTGACGATCGAGCTCACCGCCTGGACCTGGCCGTCGGCGATGTCCAGGGCCAGCACGCCGAGGAGCCCACCGTCGGGTCCATGGCCGTGGCGCCCGGCTGTCCGTTGACGTCGACCTGGAGGAACGTGGGTCTCCGCCCGAGCGCGCGGTGGCACGCCGCACCCACGCGAGCAGGGTGCGCGCCACCTTCTCCCGGCCATGGATCGCTGACCGAGGTGCGGGCGCCTTGCCCCCACCGTCGCCACGGAGGACCACGTCGCGGGCGAGCAGGCCCTCGAGCTCGGCGAGGTCCCCCTGCCGGGCGGCGGCCAGGAACGTCTGCGTCAGCTCCTCACGTCGTGCGCGGGACGCCTCGAACCTCGGCTTGCGTCCCTCCACGCACTTGCGGGCGCGCGTCACCAGCTGGCGTGCGTTGTCCTCGCTCGTCTCGACGATCGAGGCGATCTCGGGGTACGAGTAGGCGAAGACCTCATGCAGGACGAACGCCGCTCGCTGCTCCGGCGACAAGGTCTCGAGCAGGACGAGAAAGGCGCCGCTGGCCGATGCACAGTCTCGTGACCAGGGTCGACACGTACGCCCGTGGCGACTCGATTCACTCCCCCTACTCCACGGTCAGGTGGACGCGCAGGAACGCCTCCTGGACGACGTCCTCGGCCTCGCCCACGCTGCCGAGCATCCGGTAGGCGAGAGCGAACGCGACGGGCCGCAGCTCCTCGAACAACGACTCCGGGGACATGGCTCAGTCGAGCCCCTTCACGAACCCCTGCCGCCAGCTCGGGTGGGCTGCCAGCCCAGCTCGCGCTTGGCCTTCGCGTTCGACGCCCCCCGCATCTCGGTGAGCATCAGGGTGGCCGCCTCACCGGCGGCGAGCCGGCCGAACCACCGCGGGAACCGCCGGGGCGGCCCGGCGTCCACTGCACGCGAGAGCGCCGGGAGCCACTCCCGCAGGGGCGCGGGGTCGTCGTCCACGACCTGGTACGTCCCGGGTTCGCCGTGGTCGAGCGCGGCGACAGTCGCGGCCGCGGCGTCCTCGACGTGGACAAAGGACCACACCCCGCCTCCGCTCCCCACGAGCGGGAACTGGCGTTTGCGTACGGACGCGGTCACCGTCGCCTCGGGGTCCCGGCTCAGGCCCGTGCCCGGGCCGTAGAAGAAGCCGTACCGCAGGACGAGGCCCTCGGCCCCCTGCAGGCCGGTCACCTCCTCCTCGACGTGACGGATCGCGGCGAGGGTCGAAGTCAGCGCTCTGGGCGGGTGCGGGTCGAGCGGGTCGTCCTCGCTCTTGACCGGGCCGCCCTCGCGGGCGAACGGCCACCCGGTGAAGCTCTGGGCCACGACGCGGCGGGTACCCACCGCCCGGCCGGCGGCGAGCAGATGGTCGGTGGCCTCCGTCCGCAGACGGTTGGTGGTCGCGAAGTAGCGGTCGACGTGCCGCATGTCCATGGCCCCGGACAGGGCCGTGAGCTGGTGGACGATCGCCTCTGGCTCGGCCTCGCCGACCACACGGGCCACCGCGTCGGGGTCGAGCGCGTCGGCGACCACCGGCTGCGCTCCCCAGGCCCGGAGCATCCCCTGCTTGGACGCGGTCCTGGTCATGCCCACCACGTCGTGCCCCCGGGCGACGAGCCGGGGGACCAGCTGTGCGCCCAGCGCCCGTGAGGAGCCGGCGACGAACACCTTCACGGCCGCTCCCTTCTCTCGGTACTCCTAGAGACGAGAGAGGGTCGGCAGGTGTGACAGCCAGACGGGCGGGACGTGCGGCAAGTCCGCCACCGAGGGCGCGTCAGGCTCAGTAGAGCCCGGGCACCAGCCGCGAGGTGTACCCGCGGTAGGCGACGTACTCGGGCAGCGCTGCGGCGAGGACCTCCTCCTCCTTCGTCGCACGGAACGCCTGGAGCAGGCACAGGAGGACCCAGGCGCCCAAGGATGCCCAGGACGGGTAGTGGACCACGAGCCCCAGGGCAGCGACGACCTCGCCGGCGTACAGAGGGTGGCGGACGAACCGGTACGGGCCCGAGGACACCACCTCTCGCGCCTGGGCGAGGATGCTGAACGACTGGCGCAGGTGCCGGATGGACCACACCGACCAGGCCAGCCCGGCGACGAGCAGGACGCTCGCGAGGAGCAACCATCCCGCGTCATCGTCACGGCTGCCCAGGAAAGGGATCACGAAGGGCAGCGGCGTGGCAAGGGCAGCAGCCGCGTGCGCCCTCCAGTCGCGAGCTGTCGCAGAGGCGCGGAGTCGAGACAGGTAGGCCCAGAGCAGGAGAACAAAGAAGCCACAGGACAGCAGCGAGGTGGTGGCTTCGAGAGCGGGGACCAGGATTGACTGATCCCCCCTCATGCTCACGCCGACGGAGTCGATGAGGACGAGAACGTTGAGGAGGAACGCCAGGAAGAACAGAGGGGCGACCACCACCCGCCCCCAGTCCACGGCTCGACGGAGCACGGGTCCCCTCTTCTCCATCCCTAGCTCCCGGAGAACGCTTCAGCGATGCGGAGCGCACCGGGGCCGATGATGACGACGAACAGGGCCGGGAAGATGCAGAAGATCAGCGGGAAGAGGATCTTCACGGGGATCTTCATCGCCGTCTCCTCTGCACGCTGCCTCCGCTTGAGCCGCATCTCCTTCGACTGCTCGCGGAGGACATGGGCAACGGGGATGCCCAGGTTGTCGGCCTGGACCAGCGACCCCACGAAAGCACGGAACTCCGGCACCGTCGTCCGAGCCGCCACGGCGCGGAAGGCCTCTGCGCGCGACTTACCGATCTGCATCTCCTGCAGGACGCGGAAGAACTCGCCGGCCAGCGGACCGTCCGTATTGCGGGCGACCTGCGACAGCGCCGCGTCGAAGCCGAGACCCGCCTCGACACTGATCGTGAGCATGTCGAGCGCGTCTGCGAGCGACTTGCGGATCTTCTGCTGCCGCTTCACCCCGACGTTGTAGAGAAGGACGTTGGGCAGGAAGAAGCCCGCGGCGGCTCCGCCCGCCGCGAGGAACACAAAAGCCGCGGGGTTCCTCATGCCCATCAGGGCACCGAGACCGCCGAGACCCAGCAGCCCCAGCCCCTTGTAGGCGAGGACCTTCTCCACGTCCCAGCCTCGAGGGTTGCCCGCCACGTCGAGTCGGTACTGGAGCTTGTCCGCGACGCCGCTCGGCGACAGTCGAAGCGCCAGGCGGCGCAGGACTCCGAGGAAGGGCTGAAGGAGCCGCTCGTGAGCGGCCAGCTCCTGCGGCGCCACGGCTCCGCCCCGACCCATCCGCTCGATGGTGGCCAAGGAGCGCGCGACCCCGGTGGTCCCGGTCGAGGCCGTTGCCATCAGAAGCACCATCATGGTCACCGCGAGGAAGACACTCGCCGTGCCGACCGCGAGAAGCGTGACGTCCGTCATCTCAGACCTCCACTCGGACGAGCTTGCGCATCCATAGCCAGCCCACCGTCATCAGGAACACCGCTCCGGCCGACATCGCGACCCCGAAGAGCTCGGTCCACAGCGGGCTCATGTACTCCCGCCGGAACGTCCAGGTGAACAGCGCGACGCCGAGCGGCAGGGCGATGAGGATGTACGCGGAGAGGCGCCCCTCCGCGGACAAGGCCCGCACCTGACGGTGGACGGAAGCCCGTTCCCGCATCGTCTTGACCGTCGTGGACAGCACCTCGGCGAGGTTTCCACCGACCTCGCGCTGGATGCGGATCGCCATGACGATCCAGCGGAAGTCCTCGCTGTCCATGCGGTCCGCGACCTTGTCCAGAGCGTCCTCCACCGGCTGGCCGAGACGAGCCTCCGCCAGGGCGCGGGCGAACTCACCGGCGATGGGCTGCTCCCCCTCGCGTACGGCAGCGTCCAGCGCCTGCGGCAGTGAGAACCCGCTCTGCAGGCTGCTGGCCACGAGCTGGAGGGTGTCCGGAAGCTGCTGCTCGAAGGTCTTGAGCCGCCGGCTGGCCCGCACTGCGACAAGCATGTGCGTCGCGAGCAGTCCGACGACCGGACCCAGGACGAGGCTGACCACGAGGCTCCCCGTCACGAGGAAGAGCACCGCCGTGAGCCCGGCTGCCGCCGACGCCCGGATCAGCACCCATTCGTGCGGCCGGAACGGCATGGCAGCCCTGTCGAGCTGAAGGGCGATCTTCTCCTCGACCCCACGCTTCTTCACCGCCCGGTCGGCCCACTCGAGTGCCGTCGCCGCGATGGCACCGTGGGTCTCGGGGTCCTGTGTCGTGCTCCCAGCGCTGCGGGCCTCCATCGAGTACCGCGCGAGCTGCTGGGTCCGCTTGCGGCCCTGGTTGCGCAGGAGGGACGGGTTGAGCGCCACGACGAACAGCGCGAACAGCCCGAGTCCGAACGCAACCAGGGTGATCAGGAGGGCACGCGACCACGCGGACGAGTCCGCGCCGGGGCTGCCCGTCGACCCACCGGCTGACTCCACCGCAGCGAGGTCGACCTGCGACTGCGCCGCCACCGTCGCGTCGCCAGCTGCGACCTCGACGCCGAGTGACTCGGTCGCCCCGGCGAGGGCCTCCGGCACCTGGGCCGTGACGACGACCTGGGTGACGAACGTCTGGGCGGCGGCGCGGAAGGCGTCGGCGAGCTGAGCCGCATCGGACGCGGTGAGCAGGGTGCCGTTGCCTGCGGCGGCGAGCCGTCCAAGGGCACGCGAGTCGGTGTCCTTCGTCGTGAGTGAGACGAACTGCGCGTTCGCTCCCGACTCCTTGACGGAGGCGACGGCCGACGAGAGCGACGCGCGACTCGCTGTGTCCTTGCCGTCGGAGAGGACGACGAGGCTGCGCTGTGTCGCCGTCTCGCCCAAGGTGGCGAGGGAGAGCCGGACGCCGTCGTACAGGCTGGTGTCACCGTCGTCCGCGCTCAGCCCGTTGACCGACGCGGCCAGCTTGGCCCGGTCGGTGGTGGGCTGGACGAGGACGCGGGTGCTGCTCTCGAACGTCACGAGACCCACCCGGACGTCGGCGGGGACGTCCCGGAGGAAGGCCAGAGCGGCGGCACGCGCCGCGACGATGCCCGGCCCCTTCATGGAGCCGCTCGTGTCGATGGCGAGCACGGCGGTGCGGGCCACCGGCGCGGCCGTGGAGGTCACGGGCTCGGCCTTCGCCGGGACCTTCGTCCCGCCGAGGGTCACCCGCAGGGTGGACGCGTCGAGCTGCGTCCCCGCCGGCAGGTCGTCAGCGGACAGGACGAAGCGCACCGACCCGGGCTTGGTCTCGACACCACTGAGGGTGCCGGTCGGATCGGCAGCGAGCGCAGGGGAAGCGATCGCCACCATGGCCAGCGAGCCCACCGCTCCGCCGAGCGCGATGAGACGGCGCATCCGCCGCCAGTACCGGGTCATCGGGCGAACTGCTCGAACGCGAAGATGGAGGTCGGGACCTGGATCCCGGCGTCGAGCAGCTTGTCGAGGAACCTCGGACGCAGGCCCGTCGACTTCTGGGCCCCGCGGAACCTGCCGTGCTCGTCCGTCCCCATCCGGTAGTCGAACAGGAACAGGTCCTGCAGCGTGATGACCTCCCCTTCCATCCCCACCACCTCGGAGACGTGGGTGATGCGGCGGGTGCCGTCCTTGAGGCGCTGCTGGTGGACGATGAGGTCGATCGCGCTCGCGACCTGCTCACGGATGGCACGGACCGGAAGGTCCACCCCGGCCATCAGCACCATCGTCTCGAGGCGCGAGAGCGAGTCCCGCGGCGAGTTCGAGTGGACGGTGGTGAGCGAGCCGTCGTGGCCCGTGTTCATCGCCTGCAGCATGTCGAGCGCGGCGCCGTCACGGACCTCGCCGACCACGATGCGGTCGGGACGCATGCGCAGGGCGTTGCGGACGAGGTCGCGGATCGCGATCTGGCCCTTGCCCTCGATGTTCGGCGGGCGGGACTCCAGCCGTAGCACGTGCTCCTGGTGCAGCTGCAGCTCGGCGGCGTCCTCGACCGTGACGATGCGCTCGTCGGCCGGGATGAACGACGACAGGACGTTGAGCGTCGTCGTCTTGCCCGATCCGGTGCCACCCGAGATGAGGACGTTGAGCTTGCCCCGCACGCACTGCTCGAGGAGCTCGTGGATCGTCCGCGACATCGTGCCGAAGCCGACCAGGTCGTCCGCCTTGTAGGGGTCCGTGGCGAACTTGCGGATCGTGAGCATCGAGCCGTCCAACGCGACCGGCGGGATCACCGCGTTCACGCGACTGCCGTCCTGCAGGCGGGCGTCCACCATCGGGCTCGACTCGTCCACCCGGCGGCCCACGCGACCCACGATCTTGTCGATCGTCCGGCGCAGGTGCGCCTCGTCGCTGAACTGGGCACTGACCGGGTAGATCTTGCCGGCCCGCTCCACGAACACCTGGTCATGGCCGTTGACCATGATCTCGGTGACCTCGGAGTCACGGAGGAACGGCTCGAGCGGCCCGTGGCCGAGGATCTCGTCCGCGACCTCCTGGGCCACCCGGGTCCGGTCGGACCCGGCGAGCGGGGTCTCCTCCTGCTCCAGGACGCTCTGCAGCGTCTGCCGTACACGCTGCTCGAGCTCCTCGGCGCCCATGCGGGGGTCGTAGAGCTTGGGCCCGAGGCTGTCGAGCAGCGACTGGTGGACGCTGCGCTTCACGTCAGCGAACGGGTCGAGCAGCCGGGCCTCACGTGTCGTGACGCCGGTGCCGGTCGTGGCCGAGGTGCTCTCGGCGGACCCGTTGTTCTTGACCTGGTTGAGACGGTCAGCGAGGCTCATGGCTCCCCATCACGCTCCACGGCGCAGCAGCGTGAAGCTGCGGCGCTCCTTGGGTGCGCCGGCAGGCGCCTTCTTCTCTGACTTCTCTGCGGCTCGCTTCCGCGCGCTCTCCGCCGCGATGATCCTGCCCGTGGCGAGCTGGCGGATCGCCTGGCTCACCGAGTGGTTCGGCTCGTCGAGCACGAGCGGCACTCCCTTGTTGATGGAGGCCGAGACGGCGCGACTCGACGGCACATGGGCCGCGATCGGCGCCTTCAGCGTCTTCTCGACGTCGGCGATCGACAGGCCGACCTTGGAGTCGGACCGGTTGAGCACGATCTGCCAGGTCGACCGCGGGTAGCCGAGCATGTCGAGCATGTCCAGCGTGAGCCGCAGGTTCTTCAGGGCCGGGATGTCCAGCGTCGTGAGGAGCACGAACTGGTCCGACATGTCGAACGAGGCCAGCACGTGCTCGGTGAACGCCGGCGGTGAGTCGATGACGACGTAGTCGTACATGAGCCGCAGATGGCCGAGCAGCTCGGTCACGACGCTCGCCGGGATGCGCTCGGCGTCCCCCGGCTCGAGCGGTGCGAGCACCGTGTCGAGTCCCGGGCTGTGCGGGGTGATGAGCGAGCGTAGGCCGGTCTCGTCCATGTGGGAGGCCATCGCGATGGCGTCGACGATGGTCTTCGTGGGGAAGAGCTGCAGCGCGATCGCGACGTCGCCGAAGGCGAGGTCGAGGTCGACGAGGCACACCCGTCGGGCCCCACCCGCGGCGAGCGAGGTGGCGAGGTTGGTCGCCACCGTCGTCTTGCCGCAGCCGCCCTTGGCCGCGAAGACCGTGACGATCTTGCCCTCGGCCTCCCCCGCGTGGTCCGGGTCGAACCGGTGGGCGCGGCTGGACACCTCGAGAGAGCGCCGGCACGCCTCGCCGAGTGCGGAGAGGTCGTCAGGGCTGACGACCTCCCGTACCCCGGCGCGGATGGCCTGGCCGAGCACCGAGACGTCCACCCGGCGCCGCATGAGGACGACGCCGAGGCTCGGACGGTCCAGGCGGTGCTGCGCGGCGAAGTCGAGCGCGAGCTCCATGTCGACGTCCGGGCCGATGACCACCAGCGTGTCGTTCGGCCGCTCGTGGAGCGCCCGTGTGAGCCCGGGCGGGCTGTCCACGGTGTGGACGTCCCCGCCGAGGGCGAAGGTGAAGGCCTCCGCCGCCGACGGACTCGTCTCATACAGGATGGTCATCGGTTTCTCCCCCGTGTCAGTCGAACAGGTTGGTGTCGTCGACGCTCTTACCGGCCTCGACCTTGCTGGTCCCGTTGAGCAGGGCGAAGTAGAGCGTCCCTGTGTTGACGGCGTGCACCAGCTTCGCCGCCTCGTCCGGGGTCACCGCGACGGTCACGATCGTGGTCTCGGTCGGCGCTGCGTCCGCGTCCTCTTCCTCGTTCTTGGACGAGGTGCTGCCGGCGACTGCGAGCACGCCCACCCGGGACAGCAGCACCGTGGTGTCCCGCAGGTACTCGTGCCGATCCGCGATGTGGTCACCGGAGGGTCGGTTGCCGGGCTCGGCGTCGAGGACGTTGAAGGTGTCGAAGACCGCGATCTCGGAGCCGGGCTCGACGAAGCCGCCCACGCGCCCGGGGTCGGCCATCTCGACGCTGACGGCGACCTTGCCCTCAGGAACTGCGAGTCCGGCGGTGTTGGTGACTGCCGTGCCGAAGCGGGAGCGGGTGAGCACCTCGCCGGACGCGATACTCGCCGTGGCGACCAGCGCGCCGACCTCGCTGCCGACCTCGGTCAGCGCACCAGACGGCACGGCCTTCTTCGGCAGCATGTCGGCGCGGACGAGACCCTTCTTCTCCGCCGCTTGCGCGGTGGTGCCGGCAGGAATCTCCTTCGCGGCCATGAGGACCTTGACGGCCTCCTGGCCCTCGAGCGCACGCTCGTCGGCGTTGCTGACGTAGGCGAACATGGCTCCGGTGCCGAACAGCGCCAGTAGAAGCGCTGCGAGGACGGCAAGGATTCGACGACTCATGACCTCTCCCCCGTAGTCAGGGTCTTGCGGGACGGGTTGACGGGAACTGCGTGTGCGGTTGATGCGGGCACGACCTGACTCCTCAGCCGATCAACGAGATGACGGTGGCGCCCATGTTTGGACCAGTGCCGATCACCGCGTCTGCGGGGACCAGGTCCTGGGTGAAGAAGCCGTAGATGCACTTGGCGCTGCCGGTGCAGGCGATCGTGGACCCAGGAACCTCGGAGGGCCTGTTCTGACCACCTCCGCCGCCAGGCATCCGGTACCCGGTCGGCACGAACGCCGCGAAGCCCTCGATGATGTAGTCCGCGTTCTGTCCGCTGCCCTGTGCAGCCGAGAAGATCGGAACGAACAACGTCTCCTGGTCTTCGATTGCCTGGTCCAGGACTTCTCTGCAGGCGCTGCTCATCCCAACGCCCGGGCTCGACCCCCCGGCAACGACCTCGTCGACGGTGATCGTGGCCTGGCACAGCCCGCCGGACTCCTCGTCAAGCCACCCGAACCCACCTGGCTGGTTCCAACCCGAGGGGGGAGGCTCCACCGGGGTCGCACCCGGGCCGCATGGGACCGCAGCGCCTTGGCCATGGAGCTCCAGCTTCTGCTCCTGGCCGGCCGGCGGGTAGGGCGGCCACGGGGGCAAGGTGACGTAGGACGCATCGTCTCCGCCGTTGGTCGCCGCGTTCCATTCGCAGATCGAGATCGTGGCGGCAAACGACCTGAGGGTGCTCGGCGCTCCCCAGGCGGCACGGGCGCAGGCATGGACGGTCGTTCCGGAGTACCCCTCGTTGCCGACCAGCATCTGGGCGAAGCTCGGCGGAAGGAGCGAGTCGCCGCCGATCTCCTTGGTCTCGGTCTCGACCTCGACAAAGTTCCCTACCGTCGGGGCGGCCGGGCAGTCGTAGATGCTGGTCGTCGGGGCCGGGCAGGTGGGCAGTGTCGCGACACCGTTCCCACAGACGACCTGCGGGACGGCGGCCACGCCGTCCTTCTTCGCGTTGTCGTTCGCGTACTGCTCGGCTTGGGTCATCGCCGCGCTCGGGTTACAGGACGGTAGGCCCTTCGCACAGTCCTGTGCGACGGCCAGGGCGCCGCCGTCGGCCCCGTTCTGCAGCTCGCGCCTCTCGGAGTAGATCTGGCCGACGTCGATGGTGAGCGCGGCCATCCCGAAGAGTGCGCCGCCGGCCATGAGGATCGCCACGAGCGTGGCCGCAGCGCCCCGCTCACCGCGTGCTCGCCGCGTCATCCGCCACATCGCATGACTCCTTTGCCGGTCAGGGTGAAGCTCCCGTAGCCACCGCCACCGCTGAACAGCCCAGCGATGGCGCCGACCGGTGTGATGTAGGTGAAGGGGTAGTTGGCCGTCACCGTGGCCGTGCTCGTGGGCGTCGTCGTCGTCGGACAGACGGTCGACGTGGCGGTCACCCCGTTGAGCTGGGCGGCGTCCGTGACCCGCGTGGTCACCTCACTGGTCGGACGACCGAGCGCAGCAAGCCGCGCACCTTCGCGTGCGGCCTGGGTGACGGTGATCTGGGCGTTGAGGGCACGCCCGAAGTCGATGATCCCGAAGACGAGCAGAAGCAGAATGGGCAGGATGAGCGCGAACTCGACCGCCGCGGCTCCGGCCTCGCGGCCCGAGGCTTTCCGAGCCAGTGCTGGCAACGTACGCATTCCTGCTCCTGCCTCAGAAGGGAGGGATGTCGAAGAGCGCGAGCACGCCCTGGCCGAGCGCTGTGACGCTCGCGGCGATGACGACGAAGACGCAGGCGAGCATCAGCGCGTACTCGACCGCGGTGGCTCCGGCCTCTTGCGAGCTCATCTGACCTCCCCTTGTCCATCGCCCTGCGCGGTTGGCCCCGACCCGACAGGCGGGCCGGGGCCAACTCGTCACAGTTGCCGAGCTGACTACGCAGCGCCGACGGCGGTTGCGACCTGGCCGAACTTGGCGCTCAGGTTGAGACCCAGCGTGGTCACCGTGCCGATGATCACGACGGCGATGAGCGCGACCATCAGGCCGTACTCGACGGCGGTGGCGCCGCGGTCCTGGCGCTCCCACATGTTGATCTGGAGCTTCGCGATGTACTTGGCGAGCATTGGATCCCCTCCGGGGTTCGAGGTTCAGGCCTGTCCGGCCGGCTGAGCGACCCTGTGCCGCTCGCTTCTCGAACTATGCGGCGGTGGAGTGCGCGCCATAAGCGGGAGAACAGCCGGTCCCCACAGCGGTTCGGATGCCGTGACCTGGCCGAACGGATGAGTGCGTCACCCGTTCGGAGCAATCGGGCCCCTGGAGAAGGCGCCGCAGCGCGCCTCAGGCGTTCAGCAGCCCGGTGAGCCGCGCGGCAAGGGTGTCCCAGCGCCAGGACTGCTCGACCCAGGCGCGCCCCCGCTGCCCCATCCGGGCGGCGAGGTCCCGGTCGGCCAGAAGCGCTCCCACCCGGTGGGCCACGGCCTCGGGCGAGCGGCCGTCCACGACGTAGCCCGTCTCGCCCTCGAGGACGGCGTCCGGAGCGCCCCCTGAGTCGCCCGCGACCACCGGCAGACCCGTGGCGGACGCCTCGAGGTACACGATGCCGAGGCCCTCGACGTCCAGCCCCCGGTTGCGCGTACGGCACGGCATCGCGAAGACGTCGCCCGCGTCGAAGTACGCGGGGAGCTCCGTCCAGGGAACCGAGCCGGTGAGGACGACAGACCCCCGCACTCCCACCGAATCCACCAGCCGCTCCAGCCGGGCACGGGAGGGGCCGCCGCCGACCAGCAGCAGGCGTGCCTCCGGCTCGGCCCGCAGCACCGTCGGCCAGGCCCGGACCAGGGTGTCCTGTCCCTTGCGGGGCACGAGCCTGGACACGCAGACGACCACGGGGGCCCCGCCGAGGCCCAGCCGGGCGCGTACCTCGGCTCCGCCCGCTCCCGGATGGAACATCGTCTCGTCCACGCCGGGTGTGAGCTGCACCATCCGCCCCGCCGCGGCAGGGGTGAGCGCGCGGGAGATCCTCCGCCGGGTGTACTCCCCCAGGTACGTCACCACGTCCGTCCCCTCCCCCACCCGGCGGAGCATCGACCGGGCCCCGGGCAGGGCCGCCCACCCCGCCTCGTGGCCGTGGGTGGTGGCGACCAGCCGCTCGACCCCGGAGCAGCCGAGCGCCGGCCCGAGCAGCCCGAGCGGGGCCGCGGCGCCGAACCAGACCGCGGTGCAGCCCTCCGCCCGAGCGACGTCACGCGCCCGGCGAAGCACGGAGGGCACGGGCAGCATGAGCGAGCCCGGGTGCCGGACGACCTGGAACGGCTGGTCCTCGTCGAACCGCCCGGCGCCCCGCCAGGCCGGGGCGTAGACGACGACCGAGTCCGGAGGCTGACGCAGGGTCAGCGCGTACACGAAGGCCTGGATGCCACCCGGGCGCGGAGGGAAGTCGTTGGTCACGACCAGGGTCCGCCGTGCCGGCGCGCGGTCGGCCTCGCTCACCGGCCGTGCCCGACGAGGTCTCCCGGCGCCGGTTCCCCGTGCAGGCGTGCCCACGACCGAGCGAGTGCCAGCCGCTGCGGCGGGGTGGGGTGGGTCGAGAACAGCCCGTACACCACAGGGTTCGGGTCGAGGTCGGACAGGTTGGTCAGCGCGAGCCGCCGCTGCATGGTCGCGAACACGCGGGTCTCGCCGGTGAGGTCGAGCGCGTGCACGTCGGCCCGCGCCTCGATCCGCCGGGACACCAGCGACTGCACCGGGGACGAGGCGAACGTGAGCACTGCGACGGTCAGCAGGACGAGCGGGACGGCCCGGGGGTCACCCGCGCCGTCCACGTCGCCGCGGCGCAGCAGCGCGGGCGAGCTCAGCACGAGGAACAGCAGTGTCACCGCGGCCGCGGCACCGAGGGCGCCGAGCAGCGTGCCGTGCAGCACGTCGTTGCGCTTGGCGTGCCCGAGCTCGTGGGCCACGACCAGCCTGACCTCGTCGGGCGAGGCCTGGTCGAGCAGCGTGTCGTAGACGACGACGCGCCGGCTCGAGCCGAACCCGGAGACGTACGCGTTGAGCGTGCTGGTCCTCCGCGAGGCGTCCGCGACGAGCACCTCGTCGACGCTGATCCCGTCACGCTCCGCCATCTGGACGAGCGAGGACCGCAGAGGCCCCTTGGCCATCGGGCTGAACTTGTTGAACACCGGCTCGACGACGAGGGGATACGCGAACGAGAGGCCGACCACGAGCAGCGCCGCCCCCACCGACGCGGGGACCCACCACCCACGCGGCAGTGCGCGGGCGAGCGCGACGAGCACGAGCAGCGCGACGAGGACGAGCACTGTGCCGACCGCGAGCCCCTTCGCCACGTCGACCACCCAGCTGCCCCACGTGCGGGTGGACAGGCCGTAATCCCGGCGTACCTGCTCGGCCCACGCGTCGAACGGCAGCGCGACCAGGCGGGCGAGCAGGGACACGGCCAGCGCTCCCAGCAGCACCTGCCACACCCAGCCGCCGCCGAGCGGGCGGGCCACCATGGCCACCAGCCGGCCGCCGAGCGGGCTCAGCGCGAGGACCGCGAGGACGGCGACGCTGACGGCGAGCGACGCGTAGGCCGGCGGCTGGACGGCTCGGTGGTACGCGTCCTCATGGGCACGTTCGGCCGCGGTGAAGTCCCGCGCGGGGTCGGTGCTGGCCGATGCGCGACCGCCAGGCTCCTCCAGCGGCTGCCACGGCGTGGTGACGAGCACCGTGACCGCGAGCGCCGCCCCGAGCACGAGCAGAGCCACCAGCGCCGGCAGCCGGTCGGACCCGCTCACGCGCGCCCCGCATTCTCGCGCACGAACCGTCGCCAGTGCGCGGTGAACCGGGAGGGCGACGTGTGCAGGACGCGGCCCGTCGCGGCCGGCAGGCCGATCCGGCCGACGGCCCGGTAGAACGCGAAGAGCGTCCGCTCCCCCGCGTCCTTGACGACCATGAGGCAGGCCATCCAGGCCGACTCGTACGCCTGGGCGAGCCGCCTCGACGTCCCGTCGAAGTCCCGCCGGGAGGGCAGCCGCTTCGGCTCCCGGCCCGCCCGCACGTCACCGAGCAGCTCGGCCGCAGCCCTGTCGAGCGGGACACCTGTCCCGGCGTACCCGACGTAGTCGGCCAGGCCCTCGGCCAGCCAGGTCGGCACCCTTCCGGTGGTCGCGACCCGGGTGGCCACGTGCGTCACCTCGTGGGTGAACACCACCCGCCGCCCGACGCCGGAGAGCTTGGCGAAGGCCTGCGGGTTGACCACGACACGGTCGGCCGAGCCGTCGGGCCCGCCCGGCACCTGGGAGGTGGTCACCGCGGCGATCCGGCGCACCTGCCGGGGGCGGGTGCCGAGCAACGACGCCATGCCCCTGACCGTACGGGGAACGAGGACGACGACGCGCCGCCCCCAGTCCTGCCCCCACCGGCGGGCGACCCGCCGGACCGCCGCGTCGGTCTCGCGCGCGACGCGCGGCATCACGGACCGGGGCGCCGTCGCGAGCACCAGGGTGCGCGACGTGCGGAGGACGCCCACGTGTCCGAGCTGCCACAGGTCCCGCGGCACCGGGCGTGACGACGCCGGACGGTGCGACCGCGCGGTGGGCGCCGGCCCCTCCGCGGCCACCCGCCAGCCCGGGCCCCGCCGGACGAGGGTGAGCACGGTCTCGCGTCCGGCCCATCCGGTGTCGTACCCACGCAACCGATGCCGCACGGTCACGGGAAGGGTGAAGCGGTCCGCTGGTCCGCCCGGGAGCAGGCGCATCCCCTCCGGCTCGTTCGAGACCTCGACCTGCCAGTCCTCGACAGGAACGCGGGCGAGGTTGTCGAACTGCGCGGCCTGGGAGCGCCGAAGCCTCCGGTCCTGCGCGTCCACCGTCGCGAGGAAGGCCGCACGGTCCCGGTCCCGCAGTGCCTGGGCCCGCCGGGCCACCACGTCCTGCGCGGCGGCCAGGCGATCGGCGGTGCGGGCCGCGCGCAGGTGCCACTGCTCCGTCGGCCCGGCTGAGCCGTTGAGGTACCCGCGTGCGGACACGCCGGCCGCGCTACCGGATCGCCCATCGGAACCGCGGCTCGCGCCGGAGTCCAGGGTCGTGACGGAAGCACCCGCCCGGTCCGCGGGCACGCCGTCGTCGGAGAGCTGCCACCCCAGCACACCGCCCGTGCACGTGACGACGAGCATCCACCCGGTCAGTGCCGCGACCGAGCGCCGCGACGCACGCCCAGGCGTGGGCGCGGACTCGGGGGGGTGCACGCCCCGATGGTAGGGGGCGCCGGTCAGCTCACGGCCGGGTCGCGCCCGTGTACTCGGGCATGTACGAGATGGGGTCCATCTTGACCGGCGAGCTCTCGTTCGACGCGTGGATCATGTTGCCTCCGCCGACATAGATGCCGACGTGGCTGACGGGCTGGTAGAAGAACACGAGGTCGCCGGGCTGGAGGTCGGAGCGTGCCACCTTGCGGCCCTGCTCGTACTGCATCGAGGACGAGTGCGGCAGCGAGACCCCGGCCTGGTTCCAGGCCATCATCGTGAGCCCGGAGCAGTCCCACTCGCTGGGGCCCGTCGCCCCGTACTCGTACGAGTCGCCGAGCTGCGCGTAGGCGTACTCGACGGCGACCCGGGCACGACCGGAGGCGGGGCCGGTGTACGAGCCGACGCTCGACGCCTCCTCGGCCGCGGCCTCCTGTTGCGCCTCGAGCCTGGCCCGCTGCTCCGCCTCGAGCGAGCCGAGCACCTGCTCCGCCTTGTCGAGCTGCTTCTCCACGTCACGCTTCTCCGAGTGCAGGGTGCGCCGGATCTTCGCGAGCGCGGCCTGCTGGGCGGCGAGCAGCCGCTGGTCGGCGGCGAGCTCTCGCTTCGCCTCGACGACGTGGCGCAGCACCGCGCCCTGCTGGCGGGAGACCTGCTCGAGGGCGGTCGCCTGCTCGATGAACTGGCGGGGGTCGTCCGAGAGGATGAGGCGCATCTCGGAACCGAAGCCCCCGTTGCGGTACGTGGCCGCAGCGAGCCCGCCGACCTTCGACTGCATGCGGTCGACCTCGGCCTGCTGGTCGTTCACCCGGTGCTGCAGCGCGTCCAGCCGGGCCTCCACGCTCTTGCGGCGCTCCCGAGCGTCGTTGTACCGCTCGGCGGCCTGCTCCGCCTTGTGGTTCAGCTTCTCGACCTTGCGCTGGACCTCGCGAATGGACGGGCCGGGGTCGGCGTGCCCCATGGTCGTCGGTACGACCGTGACCGTGGCGACGGCAGCGGTGCACAGCGCGACGAGAGCGGAGCGGGTGCGACGGTGAGCGCCAGGGGGGGTCGCCACGTGGCGGGTCTCCTTCGTGCTCGCACCACCTCGGCAGACCAGTGCGGACGGCACCAGACCTGAAGGCCTCGGCACCGGCCACGACCCGGGAGCCTGCCCCGGCCCCGTTCACGGTGAGCGAGGGGGCCGGACTCGGCGGAGGCGCCCGTCGACCATCCGTGTGATGGCACGTCCACCGGACACCTAGATCGGAACCATACTGACCCGGGACGAACAGGGTCAAAGTGCCCCTAGGCACTTGGCGGCAGCCAGATCCAGCGACCGACAGGCTACCCGTGGCGTCATCCGGCCGCGGAGTCGGGGTCCCGGTAGCGAAGCGGCGGGACCAGCCCCGACCCCGCCAGGACGTCGACCGCCCGGCGTTCCTCGTCGGCGAGACCGCCCTCGGACGGTGGGCCGAGCAGGACGGACACCACGCAGTCGTCGCAGGCGAGGCCTCGGACCTCGCAGCGGTCGCAGTCCACGATCACGGTGGGCCCCTCTCGGACGGCGCCGGCCTCGGTGAAAGGACGGCCGCGGCCGGACCCGTACGAGCAGGTCACGGCCCCAGCACCGGCGACGCTAGGGGCGGGGTCCGACAGTTCCCCGCGTCCGCACGCAGGGGGTCACGCCCGCTCCAGCCAGCGCAGCAGCATCGCGGCCGAGCAGGGCCGGGCACCGGAGCGGCGGACGCCGTCGGCCACCTCACGGTCGTCCGAGACCACGATGAGCGGACGCCCCTCCGGCTCGGCCCGCACCAGCCGGCGGATGACCTCGTCCGCCGTGGTCCCGGGCGGGCTGAAGCGGACCCGTACGCCGCGGGGGGCGCCCACCGGGACCGGCGCGTCGAGCGCGGCCCCGTCGAAGACGCAGGTGACCTCGGCCCCGGTCTGGGCCGCGAGCACCGCGAGCCCGGAGAGCAGACGGGACCGCTGGTCCTCCAGGGTCTGCCCACCGAAGCCGGACTTGGTCACGTTGTAGCCGTCCACGACCAGGTGCACCTGCGGCAGCCGGAGCAGCTGGTCGAGCAGGGCAGGGTCGTCCGCGGCCAGGGCCCGCTCGGACACGTCCTGCGGGCCGGACGGGGAGGGCGTCACCGCCGACACCGTGTCCGCGGGCCGGCTGGTCAGCGGGGGCAGCGCCAGCTCACGCCGGAGCCCCTGGGCCGCCTCGACCAGCGTGTCGAGCAGCAGCCGCATCCGCATGTCGCCGACGCTCCTGCCCTCCTTGGCGGCCCGGCGCGCGGCCTCGAGCTCACCCTCGACGTCCATGAGACGGCTGCGCAGACGTCGTACCTCGGTGTCTGAGGCGGCCTGGGCCTTGGAGGCGACCACCCGTTGGTCATCCGCGGCGATGCGGGCCTCCTCCGTCTTCGCCTCGGCCTGGCGGGCGCGGTCCCTGGCCTCCTTCAGCCGGCGGCGCAGGTCGTGGGCCTCGGCACGGGCCTCCTTGAGCTCCGCCCGTACCCGCTCGACCTCCTCCCGGCGCGTCGTCCTGGCCTCGGTGAGCTGCTCCTCGAGACGGCTCACCGCCTTCGCGGCCTGCGCGGACTCGGCCGCCTCGGCGGCCTGCTCGACCCGTCTGCCGGCCTGGGCGACGAGGCCGAGCCAGCCGTCCGGACGCAGGAGGTACGCCACGGCGGCGACGTCCAGCGGGTCGGCGGCGGGCGGCACGGTCGCCGCTGACAGGGCCGTCGCGAGATCGGGCATCTTCTGGCGTACGCGCTCGGCGAGGCGCTGGCGGAACACCGCGTCGTTCTCCAGCGCGGCGGCCAGTGGGGTCGCGGCGAGCCTGGCGCGCTTGGACGGGGTGAACCGTGCGAGGGGGCGCAGAGAGGCAGGCACGTCCTCCGCGCTCATCGCGCCCAGCCCTTCCGAGGCCAGCGCGACGACGCGCTGCCGGACCGCGTCGGGCAGGAGGCCCGGACCCTCCGGTGTGTCCTCCGCCTGGCCGTCCTCGGCCAGGTTGTCGACCTCGGGCGTGGCCGGCGCGAGCGGCTGCTCGTCCTCGAGCTGCTCGTGGTCCTCCGGTCGCGTGCTCATGCCCGCCGGCCCCCTGACGGCCACTCGTCCCGGGACGTCTCACCGGCGTCAGCGGGGATGGCGACGGCGTCCGGGCGGGGCACCAGCGTCACCGTGTCCCTCCCGCCGCACCAGCGGCAGCGGACCTCCTCGACGGTCTCGGTGAGCACGTCGGACTCCTCGACGTGGGCGTCCCCGGCGAGGTCGCAGTGGACGTACTCACGGACCCGGGCCGTCCGCGTGACGTCGAAGCGGGTCAGGTTCCCGCACCGACGGCACCGCCAGCGCAGCGGCGGCTCGGGGGCCGACGGGGAACCGGGCACGGACACCTCCCTGTGGCTGCGCGCGGACACGGACGCCTCGACCATACGAGCGAGGCCGGCGCTCGGGCGGGCGCGGCACGACCGAAGTGTCGGCCCCGGCCCCTACCGTCCCAGACATGACGGTGGCATCGGGGCCCGTCCAGGGCACGTTCGACGAGCTGGGCACCCCGTTGTCGCAGGTCACCTTCGTCGTCGTCGACCTCGAGACCACCGGCGGGTCGCCTGCCGACTGCGGGATCACCGAGGTCGGCGCGGTCAAGATCCGCGGTGGCGAGGTGGTCGGCGAGTTCGCCACGCTGGTCGACCCCGGCTGCGCGATCCCCCCGTTCATCGCGGTGCTCACCGGCATCACCGACGCGATGGTGGCCGGCGCGCCCCGGGTCTCCTCCGTCCTGCCTGCGTTCCTCGAGTTCTCCCGTGGAGCCGTCCTCGTGGCCCACAACGCCCTGTTCGACGTGGGGTTCCTCCGCGCCGCGTGCGCGGCCACCGGCCAGCGCTGGCCGGGCCACACCGTGATCGACACGGCACGGCTCGCCCGTCAGGTGCTCACCCGGGACGAGGTGCCCAACTGCAAGCTGGGCACGCTGGCCCGCCACTTCCAAGCGACGACCGTCCCGTGCCACCGCGCGCTCGACGACGCCCGGGCGACCGTGGACGTGCTGCACGGCCTGCTCGAACGGGTGGGCAGCCTCGGGGTGCACTCCCTCGAGGAGCTCGTCACGTACTCCTCGCGTGTGCACGCGGCGCAGCGGCGCAAGCGGTACCTGGCCGAGGGGCTCCCCTCGGGTCCGGGCGTGTACATGTTCACCGACGCGCAGAACCGGGTGCTGTACGTGGGCCGCTCGGTCGACGTGCGTACGCGGGTGCGTACGTACTTCACCGCGTCGGAGTCCCGGAGCCGCATGGGCGAGATGGTCGGGCTCGCCGAGTCGGTTACTGCGGTGCCGTGCAGCACCGGGCTCGAGGCCGAGGTCCGCGAGCTGCGGCTGATCGCCGCCCACAAGCCGCGCTACAACAGGCGCTCCCGGTTCCCTGAGCGTGCGCTGTGGCTCAAGCTCACGGTCGAGGCGTTCCCGCGCCTCTCGGTGGTCCGCCAGGTCCGCGAGGACGGAGCGCCCTACCTCGGCCCGTTCGGCTCCCGTCGTACGGCCGAGCAGGCGATGGCCGCGCTGCACGAGGCGCTCCCGCTGCGCCAGTGCACGACCCGCCTGTCGCCCCGCAGCACCAGCCCCGCCTGCGCGCTCGCCGAGATGGGGCGGTGCGGCGCGCCGTGCGAGGGCGGCGAGTCCGTCTCGGCGTACGCCCAGCACGTGCAGGCCGCGCGAGCGGCGATGCTCACGGATGCGCGACGCGTCGTGGCGACGCTTGCCGCCCGGGTCCGTGCCCTCGGCGGCGCGCAGCGTTACGAGGACGCGGCCACCCACCGGGACCGGCTTGCGACGTTCCTGCGCGCCGCGTCCCGCACGCAGCGGCTGGCCGCCCTCACCGCCCGGGCCCACCTCGTCGCCGCCCGTCCGACCGAGGAGCACGGGTGGGAGGTCGCGGTCGTCCGGTACGGGCGCCTCGCCGCCGCTGGCGTGGTCCCGCCCAGTGCCGCGCCCCGCCCCTACCTCGACGCGCTGGTCGCCACCGCGGAGACGGTGACTCCCGGCCCGGGGCCCACCCCGGCTGCCAGCGCGGAGGAGACCGAGTGCATTCTGCGCTGGCTCGAGCGGCCGGGCACCCGGCTCGTCGAGTCCGACGGTGCATGGGAGTGCCCGGCGTACGGGGCGGGCGGCTACGGCGCGTGGCTCGACGCGGCCGACGCCGGGCGCCGCGCGATCGCCGTGCTCGAGGACCAGCGGGGCCTGCGCCCCGTGCACAGGCCCGCGCGCTGACGCACAACCTCGAGAGAAGCGGGCAGACTGCGGCGCATGGTCATCCCGATCCACGACGAGAACCCGACCCGGACACGCCCGGTCGTGACGTGGGTGTTCCTCGTGGTCAACGTCGTCGCGTTCCTGATCGGGCCGGTCGCGGCGGCCGGGCTGAGCGCCAGCGGCCCCGACGAGGTGTGCGGGCAGGACGCGTACTTCCGTGAGTACGGCGCCATCCCGGACGAGCTGCTGCACAACGCCCAGCTCGACCGCACCACCCTGCCCCGCGGCACGCAGACGCCGGAGGGCATCTCGTGCGCAGCCGCCCGGCCGGGCTACGAGAAGGAGCCGGCCCTCTCCGTGCTGACCGCGATGTTCCTGCACGGCGGCTGGCTCCACCTCGCGGGCAACATGCTGTTCCTCTGGGTCTTCGGCAACAACGTCGAGGATCGGTTCGGCCACGTGCGGTTCGCGCTGTTCTACCTGGCGTGCGGGCTCGCCGCGACGTACGCGTTCGCACTGCTGAACCAGGACTCGACGCAGCCGCTCGTCGGCGCCTCCGGCGCGATCGCGGGCGTGCTGGGTGCCTACCTGCTGCTGTTTCCGCGGGCGAAGATCACCAGCCTCGTGCCGTTCCTCCTCTTCATCCCGCTGCGGCTGCCGGCCTGGCTGGTCCTGGGCACCTGGTTCGTCCTGCAGTGGGCGTACGCCGAAGGGGCGGGCGTGTCCCAGGGCACAGGCGTGGCCTACTCCGCGCACGTGGCCGGGTTCCTCGTCGGGCTCGCCGCCGTGGGGCTGGGCATGGGACGACGGCGCTCGCCACCACCACGTCCGGTCCCCCCGCCGTGGCCGTACTAGGGGGGCGCTTC
This sequence comes from Actinomycetes bacterium, assembly GCA_050743265.1. Lineage (GTDB taxonomy): Bacteria > Actinomycetota > Actinomycetes > JBOGEN01 > JBOGEN01 > JBOGEN01. Next base: position 1,066 of record JBOGEN010000058.1, on the reverse strand, counting down.
GCCCCTGTCGCCGATACCGCGGCGCACCCGGGACGGCCGGCGCCGGACGGTAGGCTCCGGCCCGTCAGCGGGCCGCCGGCCGTGAGGGAGCGTACGGAGTGATCACCGCCATCGTGCTCGTCCGGGTCCGTGCGGACCGCATCCCCGAGGTGGCGGAGACGATCGCCGACCTCGACGGGGTGAGCGAGGTCTACTCGGTCACCGGGGACGTCGACCTCATCGTCATGGTCCGGGTCCGCCGCCACGAGGAGCTCGCGGACGTCATCGCCGACAGGCTGAGCAAGATCGAGGGCGTACGCCACACCGACACCCACATCTCGTTCCGCACGTACTCCCAGCACGACCTCGAGGCGGCCTTCGCGCTCGGGGTCGAGGACTCCGACTAGCCCCGAGGCCACGAGGCGCTGATCCGGCCGGCCCCGGCCCACCTGCCGGGCGCCGGCCCCACCCGACAGGCGCCGGCGTCTGCCGGTCAGGCGCGCTTGAGCGCCTGGCTCGTCTCCGTCCACCGGGCGAGGGTGGCCTCGGCCGCCCCGGAGTCGACCGCCTCCCCGGCGCGCTGGAGGCCGACGGCGAGCCGGTCCGTCAACGTCGCGGCGGACGGCTCGGCCGCGGCGAGGGCCCCGGCCGCGTTGAGCAGGACGGCGTCGCGCACCGCACCGCGCTCGCCCGCGAGGAAGCCCCGGGCGACCTTCGCGTTCTTGTCCGCCGTCCCGCCTCGCAAGGCCTCGACGGGGGCGAGCGAAAGCCCCAGGGCCCGCGGGTCGAGCGAGGTCTCGGACACCGCACCGTCGCCGACCACCCACACCCGCGAGGTCGTGCTCGTGGTCAGCTCGTCCAGCCCGTCGTCGCCACGGAACACCAGTGCGCTCGTCCCCCGGGCCGCCAGGACGTCGGCCATGACCGCCGCCATCCGCGCGTCCGACACGCCGACCGCCTGGGCCCCGGGCTGGGCGGGGTTCGTGAGCGGGCCGAGGAAGTTGAACACGGTCGCCACGCCGAGCTCGCGGCGCGGGCCGGCCGCGTGACGGAAGCCGGGGTGGAAGTGCGGGGCGAAGCAGAAGCC
>JBOGEN010000057.1:0-19191 GCA_050743265.1 Actinomycetes bacterium | reverse complement strand
ACGGCCACGGCGGCGCCGGCGTGACCCTGTCGTGGGGCTGCGCCGAGGACGTGGTCGCCGAGGTGGCGGCGCTCGGAGGCGGCGGGTGAGCGAGGCCGGGAGGCGGGTGAGCGAAGCCGGGAGGCGGGTGCGGGTGCCGCTGCTCCGCCAGTCCCTCGAGGACGTCGTGTTCGCGCACTGGCCCCTGGACCCCGCGGTCGCCGCCCCGCTGCTGCCGCCGGGGATCCGCCCGGACACGCTGCACGGGCGCACGTATGTGGGACTGGTCGGCGTGCGGATGCGCGGCGTGGGCGTGCCCGGGCTACCTGCACCGCCGTACCTGGGCACGTTCGCTCAGGTCAACGTGCGGCTCTACGGGGTGGGGCCGGCCGGGGAGCAGGGCGTGGTGTTCCTTGCGATGCATGCCGCACGGCTGGTCCCCGCGCTCGTCGGACGTGCGGCTGGGCTGCCGTACGCGTGGCGTCCGGTAAGTGTCGTCCGCGAGGGCGCAGCGGTCGGGTACGACGTGCGCAACTACGGAGCGCTTGTGGTCCGCGCCGGACCGTCACTGCCCGAACCCTCGCCGACGCAACGCTTCCTGGTCGAGCGCGGAGGACTGTTCCTCAGCCGCGCAGGACGTACCTGGCACGTTCCGCTCGATCACGCCCCGTGGCCACTGCACCGCGCCGAGCCCGAACGCGTGAACGCCGAGATCGTGCGACACGTCGGAATCGCGGTGACCGAACGGCCCAGCAGCGTCGTCTGGTCGGCCGGTGTCACCGCGCGGTTCGGCCACCCCCGATTGCTGCGTTCGGCCACCTAGGCGGTGCGGGCGGGCCCTATGATGCGCCCTCCGACAACAGTTCACTGAAGGCGCACGCGGCATCGGGGGCCGGGGGGGCCGCCCGATCACGCGGAGGTCCTGCATGCTGCGGCGCGCGTCTCCTGATCACGGCTCACGGCCGCACCGGCGCACCGCGGCCCGCCGCACCGCAGCCCGCAGCGCCGTCGGCATCCTCGCCGCCGCGGCGCTCGCGGTCAGCATGGGCGTGACGCCGACGGAACCCGCGGCCGAGGCCGCCACCTCGCTTCCCAGCGGGTTCCAGGACACGACCGTGATGAGCGGGCTCGCCGAGCCGACGAATGTCGAGTTCGCCCCGGACGGCCGGGTGTTCGTCGCAGAGAAGCGCGGCGTCGTCATGGCCTTCGACTCGCTCTCCGACAGTAGTCCGGTCGTCGCCGCCGACATGCGCACGCAGACGTTCAACTACCTGGACCGCGGTCTGCTCGGGATGGCGCTCGACCCGGGGTTCCCGAGCCGGCCGTACCTGTACGTCGCATACACGCTGGACGCCAAGATCGGGGGCACACCGCCTCGATGGGGCACAGCCGGCGCGAACGACGACGAGTGCCCCACCCCGCCCGGGGCCAACACCGATGGCTGCCTCGTCGGCGGCCGCGTGTCCCGTCTCACGCTGAGCGGCAACCAGGTGACCGCCGAGAAGGTACTCGTCGAGGACTGGTGCCAGCAGTTCAGCACGCACTCCATCGGCACGGTCACGTTCGGCTCCGACGGCGCGCTGTACGCCGGGGGCGGCGACGGTGCGAGCTTCAACTACGTCGACTACGGCCAGGACGGCCACCCCGAGTCGGACGCCACGCCGGACAACCCGTGCGGCGACCCGCCGAGCCCCGTGGGAACCGCGCTGAGCGCGCCGACCGCCGAGGGCGGCTCGCTGCGCAGCCAGGACCTGCGCACGTCCGGCGACCCGCTCGGGCTCGACGGCACGATCATCCGCATCGACCCGGACACCGGCGCCGGACTCCCCGACAACCCTCGAGCCTCATCGTCCGACGCCAACGTACGCCGGGTGATCGCGACCGGCCTGCGCAACCCGTTCCGGTTCACCGTGCGGCCGGGCACGGACGAGGTGTGGGTCGGCGACGTGGGGTGGAAGCAGCAGGAGGAGATCAACCGCCTGGCCGACCCCCGCGGCACCGTCGACAACTTCGGCTGGCCCTGCTACGAGGGCGCCGGACGGCAGGGCGGCTACGAGGCCGCCGGGCTCACGATGTGCAACCGGCTGTACGACGCGGGGCCCTCCACCGTCACCACTCCGTACCACCACTACGCGCACACGCAGGACGTCGTCCCCGGCGAGCCCTGCGGGAGGACCAACGGCTCGTCCACTTCCGGCGTCGCGTTCTACGAGGGCGGCGCCTACCCGGCGGACTACGACGGCGCGCTGTTCTTCGCCGACTACGCCCGGGGCTGCATCTGGGCGATGCAGCCGGGCGAGGACGGGCTTCCCGACCCCGACAGCGTCCACACGTTCGTCTCCGAGGCTCTGCCGGTGGAGCTGCAGACGGGGCCAGGCGGTGACCTGTTCTACGTCGACATCACGGGTTCCCTGCACCGGGTGAGCTACTCCGCGGGCAACGCTGCGCCAACCGCCCGGATCACGACCACGCCGGCGCCGCCGTCCGGCTCGGCACCGCTGACCGTACGGTTCGACGCGTCCACCTCGACGGACCCGAACGGCGACCCGCTGTCCTACGCCTGGGACCTCGACGGCGACGGCCAGTTCGACGACTCCTTCGCCGCGTCGCCCTCCAGGACGTACACGGGCTCGGGGCCTGTGACCGTCCGGCTGCGGGTAGACGACGGACACGGCGGGCTGAACAGCACCACCACGACGGTCCTCGTCGACGCGCATGCGCCCCAGGCGACCATCAGCTCCCCGACGGGCAGCCTCGCCTGGCGGGTCGGCCAGGTGATCTCGTTCTCCGGCGAGGCGACCGACCCCGAGGACGGCGCCCTGCCGGCGTCCGCGCTCACCTGGACGCTCGTCCAGCAGCACTGTCCCGACGACTGCCACAGCCACGTCGTGCGGAAGTTCGAGGGTGTGGCGTCCGGGTCGTTCGCGGCGCCCGACCACGAGTACCCGTCCCACCTCGAGCTGCACCTCACGGCCACGGACTCGGACGGGCTCCCCGACTCCGAGGTCGTCAGGCTCGACCCCCGGACGGTGAACCTCACGGTGGAGAGCAGCCCACCGGGCCGGACGCTCGCGCTCGGCGACACCGTGCTGCCCGCGCCGTTCGTGCGTACGGTCATCGCCGGGTCGGCGAACTCCTTGGCGGCACCCTCACCGCAGCGGGACACGAGCGGGCTGCACGAGTTCCTCGGCTGGTCCGACGGGGGTGCACGGACCCACAACGTGACCGCGCCGGACACCTCGGCCACGTACACGGCGTCGTTCGCGAGCACGCCGCCGGCAGTGTTCGTCCCGGTGGCACCCACACGGCTCATGAACACTGCCACCGGCTACCACACGACCCGGGCCAAGATCGGCGCCGGCGGCACCCGCGACCTCACCCTCGCCGGCAGGTTCGGCGTCCCCTCCGACGCCACCTCCGCCGTCGTCACCCTCACCACTCGCAACGCCACGACCAGCACCGCGCTCAAGGCCTACCCCAGCGGCACCAGTACGCCCACCCCCAACACCCTCTACGCCAAGGACAGCCGCGCGACCGCGACCAGCACCGTCGTCAAGCTCGGCTCCAACGGCGCCCTCCGCCTGCGCAACAGCAACGGCAGCACGGACGTGTCCGTCGACCTGCAGGGCTACTACCTCCCCCGCAGCCCCGGCACCACGTACGCGCCACTCACGCCGACACGGCTCATCAACACCGCGACCGGGTTCAACACGACCAAGGCCAAGATCAGCGCCGGCGGCACTCGCGACATCACCCTCGCCGGCAACTACGACGTCCCCACCGACGCCACGGCCGCCGTCGTCACCCTCACCGCCCGCAACGCCACCACCAGCACCGCGCTCAAGGCCTACCCCGGCGGGACGGCCAGCCCCGACGCCAGCGTTCTGCACGCCCACAACGGTCGCGCCCTCGCGAGCACCACCGTCGTCAAGATCGGGTCCAACGGCGCCATCCGCGTGCGCAACACCGCCGGGAGTGTCGACGTCGTCGCGGACCTGCAGGGCTACTACCTCCCCCGCAGTCCCGGCACCACGTACACGCCACTGGCTCCGAAGCGGCTCATCAACACGACGACCGGCTTCAACACCAGCCAGTCCAAGATCGGGGCCGGCGACACTCGCGACATCGCCCTCGCCGGCAGCAACGGCGTCCCCGGCGACGCCACCGCAGCCGTCGTTACCCTGACCTCCCGAAACGCGACCACCAGCACCGCGCTCAAGGCCTACCCGAGCGACGCCAGCACCCCCACACCCGACACGCTCTACGCCCACGACGGCCGCGCCACCGCGACCACCACCGTGGTCAAGATCGGGTCGAACGGCGCCATACGCCTGCGCAACAGCAACGGCAGCGTCGACGTCGTCGCAGACCTACAGGGGTACGTGCGCTGACGCCCGCGCTCAGGCCTGCACGGCCGCGGGCAGTCCGTGCGCGGCACGGATCTCGTCGACCACCTGTCCGATGATCGCGGTGAGCCCGAAGTCCTTCGGTGTGAACACAGCGGCTACCCCATGGGCGCGCAGCCAGCGGGCGTCCACGTCCGGGATGATGCCGCCCACGATCACCGGGACGTCGTCGAGCCCCGCCTCGTGCAGCCCGCGGACGACGTCAGGCACGAGATCGCGGTGGGAGCCGGACAGGATCGAGAGCCCCACGCAGTGCACGTCCTCCTCGACGGCGGCCGCCACGAGCTGGGACGGGGTGAGCCGGATGCCCTGGTACAGCACCTCGAAGCCGGCGTCGCGGGCACGGACGGCCACCTGTTCCGCCCCGTTGGAGTGCCCGTCCAGTCCGGGCTTGCCGACGAGCAGGCGGAGCCGGCTGCCGAGCTCCTCGCCGGTCCGGCGTACGGCCTCGCGGACGGAGGCCATCTCCGCACCCGGGGACGTGACCCCGCTGGACCCCGAGACCCCGGTGGGTGCGCGGTACTGGCCGAACACGTCGCGCAACGCACCGGACCACTCCCCCGTGGTCACACCGGCGCGGACACAGGCCAGCGTCGCCGGGACAAGGTTCTCGTCCCCTGTGGCGGCGTCGCGGAGGGCCTTCAGGGTGGCCTCGGCGGCAGAGTCGTCTCGCTGCGCCCGCCAGGCGCGAACAGCGTCGCAGGCCTGCTGCTCGACGTCCGCGTCCACGGCCTGGATCGCGGCGTCGAGGTCCTCGAGCAGCGGGCTCGGCTCGGTCTCGGTGAACCGGTTGACCCCGACGACGACGTCCTCGCCGGACTCGAGCCGCCGCCTGCGCTCCGCGTGTGAGGCGACGAGCTGGGACTTCATGTAGCCGCTCTCCACGGCGGCCACCGCCCCGCCCATCTCGTCGACGCGGGCCATCTCCTCGCGGGCAGCCTCGACCAGGCCGGCGACCGTACGCTCGACCACCACCGAGCCGGTGAAGAGGTCGTCGTAGTCGAGCAGGTCGGTCTCGTACGCGAGCACCTGCTGGGCGCGCAACGACCACTGCTGGTCCCACGGGCGGGGAAGGCCGAGCGCCTCGTTCCAGGCGGGCAGCTGGACGGCGCGGGCCCGGGCGTCCTTCGACAGGGTCACGCCGAGCATCTCGAGCACGATGCGCGAGACATTGTTCTCCGGCTGCGCCTCCGTGAGGCCGAGCGAGTTGACCTGGACGCCGTAGCGGAACCGACGGGCCTTCGCGTCCTCGACTCCGTAGCGGCGGCGGCAGAGGTCGTCCCACAGCTCGACGAAGGCGCGCATCTTGCACATCTCCTCGACGAAGCGCACGCCCGCGTTGACGAAGAAGGAGACCCGTGCGACGACCTCGTCCATCCGGCCGGCAGGAACCTGGCCGGAGTCGCGCACGGCGTCGAGCACGGCGACCGCGTTGGCCATCGCGAACGCGACCTCCTGCACCGGCGTGGCCCCCGCCTCCTGCAGGTGGTACGAGCAGATGTTGATCGGGTTCCACCGCGGCATGTGCGTCACGGTGTACGCGATCATGTCGGTAGTCAGGCGCAGGGACGGCGCCGGGGGGAACGCGTACGTCCCGCGGGAGAGGTACTCCTTGACGATGTCGTTCTGCGTGGTGCCGGTCAGCTGGGCGAGCATGGCAGGGTCGGGGTCACCCGGCGTACCGGCCTGCTCCTCGGCCACCACCTGGTAGAGCGCGAGCAGCCACATCGCGGTCGCGTTGATAGTCAGCGAGGTGTTCATCTCGGCGAGCGGGATGCCGTCGAACAGCGCCCGCATGTCCCCGATGTGGCTGACCGGGACGCCCACCTTGCCGACCTCGCCGCGGGCGAGCTCGTGGTCGGGGTCGTACCCCGTCTGGGTGGGCAGGTCGAAGGCGACGGACAAACCGGTCTGCCCCTTGGCGAGGCCACCGCGGTACAGCGCGTTGGACTCGCTCGCGGACGAGTGACCGCCGTAGGTCCGCATGACCCAGGCGCGGTCGCGTGGCGGACGCTGCCCTGTCGCGTCCGGCGCCGGCTCGTCCTGCATCAGAACACCTCCGTCCGCGCGTCCCCAGCGATTCTACTGGCCGGTAACCAGACCGTCATCGGGTGCCTGTGGTCCTAGGCTGGTCCTAGGCTCGCGAGATGACCTCGAGACACCACACGCTCGACTATGTCGAGATTGCCGCGCCTGACCTTCCGGCGGCCATGGCGTTCTACTCGACGGCCTTCGGCTGGTCGTTCAACGAGTACGGCGGCGCGTACGCCGGAATCCGGTCCGCCGACGGCGAGAGCGAGGTCGGCGGTCTGAATCCGGCCGCCGAGCCGGACCCCCGTGGACCGCTGGTGCTGCTGTTCTCCGACGACCTGGAGGTGTCGGCGGTGGCCATTGCCGAGGCCGGCGGCGAGGTGGTCGAGGGACCGTACGAGTTCCCCGGCGGGCGACGGCTGCACTTTCGGGACCCCGGGGGCAACGTGCTCGGCGTGTGGGCTGCCTAGGCGTCGTACGCGTAGAAGCCCCGGCCCGTCTTGCGGCCGAGGTCCCCCGCCGCCACCATGCGCGCCAGGGTCTCCGGGGGGAAGAACTTCGCGTCCCCGGTCTCGGACCAGATGTTGAGCGCAGCGTTGCGCAGGATGTCCACGCCGGTGAGGTCGGTGGTCGCCAGCGGGCCCATGGCGTGGCCGAAGCCCAGCCGGCAAGCGGTGTCGAGATCCTCCGCAGAGACGACCCCGGACTCGACGAGGTGGACCGCCTCCATCGCCAGAGCGGTGATCAGCCGGGTCGTGACGAAGCCCGCGACGTCTCGGTTGACCACGACGCAGGTCTTGCCGACGCTCTCCGCGAACTCGCGGGCGGTCGCCAGCGTCGCGTCGCTGGTCTTGAGCCCGCGGACGAGCTCGCACAGGCTCATCATCGGCACCGGGGAGAAGAAGTGCGTGCCGACCACGCTCTCCGGTCGGCCAGTGGCCGCGGCGATCTGGGTGACCGGGATCGCGCTGGTGTTCGTCGCGAGCACCGCGCCGTCCTTGCAGACGCGGTCGAGGGTGGCGAAGACCCCCTGCTTGACCTCGACACTCTCGAACACGGCCTCGACCACGACGTCCGCGCCGGTCGCGGCCTGCTCCAGGTCGGTGGTCGTCCGGATGCGTCCCCGCGTCGCCTCCGCGTCGGCCGCGCTGACCCGCTCCTTGGCGACGAACCGGTCCAGAGAGGCCGAGATGCTCGCACGGCCACGGTCCAGCGAGGCCTGGTCGACGTCGGTGACGGTGACCTCGTGCCCGGCCTGGGCGGCGACCTGGGCGATGCCGGAGCCCATGAGCCCGGCCCCGATGACGGCGACCTGTGTCGACACGGCCGTGACCTGTCCTCTCTGAGAGCTGGCTGCGCGAAGTCTGGCTGCTGGCGGTGCCGCCCCCGCCCCGGAGTGGCAGGCACGTCCGGGGCGCGAGCCTAACGCGGGTCGGGGGTGCCGGCGTCCGCACCCCGGAGCACAGTGGGACGGTGCCCGCCTGGGAGTCCTGGTCGTACGTCTTCGGCCCACTGACCGTGCTGCTCGTCATCGGCCTGCTCGTGCTCACGCTGCGGTGGGCGTTCGGACGCGGGGCCTCGCTCGTCGAGCGGGACCCGCGCCCCGGCCCGGTCTCGGACTACGGCCTGCTCGTCCCGGTCGCCGAGCCGTCCGGGCCCGCCGAGACCGAAGAGATGTACCGCACGCTGGAGGCCGCGGGCCTGCGGGCGACCGTGGCGCCCACGACACAGGGGACCCGCATGCTGGTCTTCGAGGGGGACGCAGCCGAGGCGCGTCGCCTCCTCGCGTCCCGCCGGCAGGGCCGGGCCTGAGCCTGCCGCGGGCCGGTCGGTTCGGTGGGTCGAGGCACGCGTCCGCCTCGGGACGTACGCTGCCGCCATGGTGAACCTCACCCGCATCTACACCCGCACCGGCGATGACGGCACCACCGCGCTCGGGGACATGAGCCGCACGTCCAAGACGGACCCGCGGCTCGTCGCGTACGCGGACGTGGACGAGGCGAACTCGGCCATCGGCACCGCGATCGCGCTGGGCGGGCTCCCGGACGAGGTGGCCGAGCTGCTGATCCGGGTGCAGAACGACCTGTTCGACGTCGGCGCGGACCTCTGCACGCCGGTCGTGGAGAGCCCGGAGTTCCCCCCGCTGCGGGTCGAGGAGCCCTACGTGCAGCGCCTCGAGCAGGCCTGCGACCGGTTCAACGCCGACCTGGAGAAGCTCCGCAGCTTCGTGCTGCCGGGCGGCTCGCCAGGCTCGGCTCTGCTGCACCTCGCCCGTACGGTGTCCCGGCGGGCGGAGCGCAGCACGTGGGCCGCGCTCGAACGGCACGGGGACACGATGAACCCGCTCACGGCCCAGTACCTGAACCGGCTCTCCGACCTGCTGTTCATCCTCGCCCGGGTCGCCAACCTGGGGCACGGCGGTGACGTGCTGTGGAAGCCGGGCGGGGAGCGCGAGGGCTGACCCGCCCGGTCGACGTCACACGGTCTGGCCGGCCGCCCGCAGCCGGGCCTCGGCCCGCTGGACGGCCTTGCCGGACTCCTCCTCGTCGTCCGCGTCCGAGCGCGCACGGTCGAGGGCTCCGCGGGCGCGCGCGACGTCGACCTCCTCGCCGAGCTCGGCCACCTCGGCCAGGATGCGCACGTCGTTGTCGTGGACGAGCAGGAAGCCCCCGTGCACCGCGACGAGGGTGGGCTCCTCCTCCTCTCCCTGCCGGATGTCGACCACGCCGCCCTCGACGAGCACCGACAGGTGGTCCCAGTGGCCGGGGAGGATGCCGATCTCGCCGTCGACCGTGCGGGCGAGCACCATGTCGGACTCACCCGTCCAGATCTTGCGGTCGACGGAGACCAGCTCCACGTTCAGCATGGCCACGGGATGCTCAGCCCTTCTCCAGCTCGTGCGCCTTGCGCTCGACGTCCTCGACCCCACCGCAGAGGAAGAACGCCTGCTCGGGCAGGTGGTCGTACTCGCCTTCGGTGAGCGCCTTGAAGGACGCGATCGTGTCGGCGACCGGCACGTACGAGCCGGGGACACCGGTGAACTGCTCGGCCACGAACATGTTCTGCGACAGGAACCGCTGGATGCGCCGGGCCCGCGCGACGAGGATCTTGTCCTCCTCGGAGAGCTCGTCGATGCCGAGGATCGCGATGATGTCCTGCAGGTCGCGGTAGCGCTGCAGGATCTCCTTGACGCGCTGCGCGACGGCGTAGTGCTCCTCGCCGACGTACCGTGCGTCGAGGATGCGGCTGGTGGAGTCCAGCGGGTCGACCGCCGGGTAGATGCCCAGCTCGGAGATCGGCCGGGACAGCACCGTGGTCGCATCCAGGTGCGCGAACGTCGTGTGCGGTGCGGGGTCCGTGATGTCGTCCGCAGGCACGTAGATCGCCTGCATGGACGTGATCGAGTGACCGCGCGTCGAGGTGATGCGCTCCTGCAGCTCGCCCATCTCGTCGGCCAGGGTCGGCTGGTAGCCGACGGCACTGGGCATGCGACCGAGCAGCGTCGACACCTCGGAGCCGGCCTGGGTGAAACGGAAGATGTTGTCGATGAACAGCAGGACGTTCTGCTTCTGCACGTCGCGGAAGTACTCGGCCATCGTGAGCGCGCTCAGCCCGACCCGGAGCCGGGTGCCGGGCGGCTCATCCATCTGCCCGAACACGAGGGCCGTGTCGTCGATGACGCCCGACTCGGTCATCTCCAGGAACAGGTCGTTGCCCTCGCGGGTGCGCTCACCGACGCCGGCGAACACCGACACGCCCTCGAGGTTCTGCGCGACGCGACGGATCATCTCCTGGATCAGCACCGTCTTGCCGACACCCGCGCCGCCGAACAGACCGATCTTGCCACCCGTCACGTACGGCGTGAGCAGGTCGAGGACCTTGATACCGGTCTCGAACATCTCGGTCTTGGACTCGAGCTGGTCGTAGCCCGGCGCCTGACGGTGGATCGGCCACCGCTCCTCCACCTGGAGGCTCTTCTCCTCCACGTCGAGCGGCTTGCCGAGCACGTTGAACACGTGGCCCTTGGTCACGTCGCCCACCGGGACGGTGATCGGGGAGCCGAGGTCACGCACCGGAGCACCGCGCACGAGACCGTCCGTGGGCTGCATCGAGATGGCCCGAACCTGGTTGTCCCCGATGTGCTGCGCCACCTCGAGGGTGAGCGTCAGCGTCTCCTCGGCGAGGACCCGCTCGACCTGGAGAGCGTGGTAGATCTCCGGCATCTCGTCGGGCGCGAACTCGACGTCGACGACGGGACCGATGACGCGGACGACGCGCCCGACGGCAACGCCTTCGTCGTCCCGGTCGACGGGGGTCTGCACTGCGGTCATGATGTCGTCACTCTCCAGCTCCGGACAGGGCTTCGGCGCCGCCCACGATCTCCATGATTTCCTGCGTGATCTCCGCCTGGCGGGCGGCGTTGGCCGCGCGCGTGTAGGACTTGATCAGCTCGTCGGCGTTGTCTGTCGCCGACTTCATGGCCCGACGACGGGCCGCCGACTCCGATGCGGCCGACTGCAGCAGCGCGTTGTAGATCCTGCTCTCGACGTAGCGCGGGAGCAGCGCGTCCAACACGCCCTCGGCCGAGGGCTCGAACTCGTACAGCGGCAGCGGGCCCTCCTCCTCGACCTCCTCCTCGACCGTGACGAGGGGCAGCATGCGGATGGCCTTGGGTCGCTGCGTCAGCATCGAGACGAACTCGGTGTAGACGAGGTGGATCTCGTCGACCCCGCCGTCGTGCGAGCCGTTGCGGAACGCGTCGATCAGCGTGTCCGCCACGGCCTTCGCGTTCTCGTACGCCGGCTGCTCGGAGAAGCCGGTCCACGACTCGCCGAGCTCACGCTGGCGGAACCGGTAGTACGCGAGGCCCTTGCGCCCGACCACGTACGGCAGCGGGTCCTTGCCCTCCTCGGTCAGCCGTACCGAGAGCTGCTCGGCCGTCCGGATCGCGTTGACGCTGTAGGCGCCGGCCAGCCCGCGGTCGCTCGTCACGACGAGGACGGCCACCCGGCCGGGGTTCTCGCGCTCCGTGGTGAGGATGTGGTCGGACGAGGAGCTGCTCGCGACGATCGTCACCGTCTCGGTGATGGCCTCCGCGTACGGCGTGGAGGCCTGCACGCGCTGCTGGGCCTTGACGATGCGCGACGTGGCGATGAGCTCCATCGCCCGCGTGATCTTCTTGGTCCCCTGGATCGCGCGGATGCGCCGGCGGTAGACCCGCTGCTGAGCTCCCATCGGCTACCTCCTCGCTCCCCTGCGCTCGTTCATGGCGTCGGTCGTCACGAGCGCCGCTCGGGCTTGGGACGACGGACCTTCACCGACTCCTGGCCCTCGACGCCGGCCTCCATCGCCTTCTCCTGGGCCTCGTTGATGATCGGCTCGCCGCTCGTCGTCTGGAACGCCCGCTTGAAGTGGTCGATCGCCTCCTGGAGCTGGGCGACCGTCTCCTCGTCGAGCTTGCCGGACTGCAGGATGCCGGCGTAGATGCCCGGCCTCTCGCGTCCGAGGTGGTCGAGGAACTCCGACTCGAAGCGGCGGACGTCCTCGACCGGGACGTCGTCAAGGTTGCCCGTCGTGCCGGCCCAGATCGACGCGACCTGGCGCTCCACCGGGTACGGGGCGTACTGCGCCTGCTTGAGGATCTCCACGAGCCGAGCACCGCGGTCGAGCTGCTGGCGGGAGGCCCGGTCGAGGTCCGAGCCGAACGCGGAGAACGCCTCGAGCTCGCGGAACTGCGCGAGGTCGAGACGCAGCCGCCCGGCGACCGTACGCAGCGCCCTGACCTGGGCCGACCCGCCTACCCGGGACACCGAGATGCCCACGTTGATCGCCGGCCGCACACCGGAGTTGAACAGGTCGGTCTCGAGGAAGATCTGCCCGTCCGTGATCGAGATCACGTTGGTCGGGATGTACGCGGAGATGTCGTTGCCCTTGGTCTCGATGATCGGCAGACCGGTCATCGACCCGCCGCCCAGCTCGTCGGAGAGCTTGGCGCAGCGCTCGAGCAGGCGGGAGTGCAGGTAGAAGACGTCCCCGGGGTACGCCTCACGTCCGGCGGGGCGGCGCAGCAGCAGCGAGATGCTTCGGTACGCCTCGGCCTGCTTCGACAGGTCGTCGAACACGATGAGCGCGTGCTGGCCCTGGTACATCCAGTGCTGGCCGAGGGCGGAACCGGCGTACGGCGCGAGGTACTTGAACGCGGCGGGGAAGGACGCCGGCGCGCTCACGACGGTCGTGTACTCCATGGCGCCGGCCTCTTCGAGGGCGTTCACGACCTGGCGGACGGTCGAGCCCTTCTGGCCGATGGCCACGTAGATGCACTTGACCTGGCGAGCGGGGTCGCCGCTCTCCCAGTTGTCCCGCTGGTTGATGATCGTGTCGATCGCGACCGCGGTCTTGCCGGTCTGCCGGTCGCCGATGATGAGCTGGCGCTGGCCGCGCCCGATGGCCGTCATGGCGTCCACGGCCTTGAGGCCGGTCTGCAGCGGCTCCTTCACCGGCTGGCGCTGGACCACCGTGGGCGCCTGGGTCTCCAGGACGCGGCGCTCCGTGGCCTCGACCTCGCCCTTGCCGTCCATCGGCCGGCCGAGCGTGTCGACGACGCGTCCGAGGAACCCGTCCCCGACCGGGATGGAGAGGATCTCCCCGGTCCGGCGGACCTCCTGCCCCTCCTGGATGTGGGCGGCGTCGCCGAGGACCACGCAGCCGATCTCACGAAGGTCGAGGTTCAGCGCGACCCCGAGCACTCCGTCACCGAAGTCGAGCAGCTCGTTGGTCATCGTGGAGTGCAGGCCCTCGACACGGGCGATCCCGTCGCCCGCCTCGATGACACGGCCCACCTCGGCCGTGGCGGCCTGATCGGGTTCGTAGCTCGACACGAAACGCTCGAGCGCGTCGCGGATCTCCTCCGGACGGATCGACAGCTCCGTCATGTGCGTCCCTGCTCTCCTTGGGTCACTGCTTCTCGGGTCATGGACGTCGGTGTCGGCCGGTCAACCGGCTATGCGTCGGTGTGCCTCACCGAGCCGGTGCGCGATGCTTCCGTCGAAGAGCTGGTCCCCGACGCGCACCGTGAGACCTCCCAGGAGGTCGGGATCGATCTCGATGTTGAGGTGGACCTGGTGGCCGACCTGGGCCGCCAGTGCGTCCGCGAGCCGCCGCTGCTGCTCCTCCGACAGCGGGACGACGGTGTAGACGCGGGCGACGAGCCGTTCACGACGCTCGGCCGCCATGCGGCTGTACTCCTCCAGCCCCCGGTCGATCGTGCGCCCCCGCGCGTGCAGCACGACCTCGAGGACCAGCGTGAGCGTGACCGGGCGGACCTTGGCGCCGACCAGGTCCTCGAGCATGGTGCGCTTGAGGTCGGCGGGCAGGCCCGGGTCGGTGAGCGCAGCCCGCAGCCGGGGCTCCCGGTCGAGGATCCGGCTGAACCGGAACAGCTCGTCCTCGACGTCGTCGAGCGTGCCGGCCCGCTCCGCCGAGGCGAACAGCGCCTGCGCCCCGAGTGCGTCGGCCGCGTCCACCACGTCACGCGGACGTGCCCAGGTGGCACCCGCGAGCTCCTCGGCCACCTGCGTGGCGGGAGCCGACAGGCGGTCGGTCAGGAACTGCCCGAGCAGCTGTGCACGGCGCTCGGGGGGAAGCGCGGGGTCGCTGACCACCCGGCGGAGCCGGGACTCGCGGTGCAGCAGCCGGGCGACCGCGAGCAGGTCGCCGCCGAGCCGGCGCTGACCCTCCGCGTCCAGGTCCCGGGCCGCGGACTCGAGTCGCTCCTGACCGCGGGCGAAGGAGTGGCGGCTGACCCCGCGCATCAGCGGGTTTCCTGAGGTTCGCGCGCTTCGAGGTCTGCCAGGAACCTGTCGACCACCCGGCGCTGGGCCTGCTCGTCGGTGAGCGTCTCACCGACGATCCGCTCGGCCAGCTTGACGGCCAGCTCGCCGATCTCGGCACGCAGGGCGGCGATCACCTGGTCCCGCTCGGCGGCGAGCTGCTCCTCACCGCGCTGCCTCACCCGCTCGGCCTCCTGCTCGGCCTTGCTGCGCAGCTCGGCGATGATCGCCTGGCCCTCGGCCCTGGCCTCCTCACGCGTACGGCTTGCCTCCGCACGCGTCTGGTCGAGGAGCTCGCGGTACTCCTGCTCGGCGGCCTCGAGGCGCTCACGTGCCTCCTTGGCCTCGTCGAACTGCGAGCGGATGAGCTCCTGACGCTCCTTCATCGCCTTCTGCAGGGGTGGCAGCACCCACCTGCCCATCGCCCAGAGCAGCAGGGCGAAGGCGACCACCTCGGCGATGAACGTCCCGTTGGGCACGAGGAAGTTCTGGGTGTCCTCGGCCGCGGCCTGCACGGGCGCGGCGGTGACGAGGGCGGCCATGGTGTGACCTACTTCCCGAGGACGAAGACGAACAGGGCCATGAACGCCAGGTTGATGAAGTACATGGCCTCGACCAGACCGACGGTCAGGAAGAAGATCGTGAACAGGCGCGAGCGGGCCTCGGGCTGCCGAGCGACACCGTCGATCGTCGAGGCCCCGGCCAGCCCGTCACCGATCGCTGCCCCGATGGCACCGCCTCCGAGGGCCAGGCCGCCTCCGACGAAGGCGCCTGCGGTCTTGATGGAGGAAACGAGTTCCGGGTCTGCTGCCACTGTCTCTCCTTGGTTCGGGGCCGGTGGGCCTTGGCTGGCCCGCGGTCTCGTGACACGTCGGTGTCGGGTCTGGTGGGGCGGCTAGTGCTCATCCTGCAACGCGAAGCTGAAGTACAGGATGGTGAGGAGGGCGAAGATGAAGGCCTGGATGACCCCGATCAGCAGGTCGAACCCCCTCCACAGGCCGTGGGGCAGCCAGGACAGCCAGGCCGGGATGAGGCCGATCAGCGCGATCATGATGCCGCCGGCGAAGATGTTGCCGAAGAGCCGCAGCGCCAGCGTGAACGGCTTGGCCAGCTCCTCGAGGATGTTCAGCGGCACGAGCACCGCGTACGGCTGCGCGTAGTGCTTCGCGTACGTCCGGAAGCCCTTCTGCTTCACGGCGGCGACGTGGACCCACACGACGACGAAGAACGCCATCGCGTACGTGAGGTTGGTGTCCGCCGTGGGTGAGGGCAGCGCGTGCTCGGTGGGGACCAGCTCGATCCAGTTCGCGAGCAGGATGAAGAAGAACAGGGTCACCGCGAGCGGGACGACGAAGGGGGCGGTGGGCCCGATGGTCGAGTCCACCTGCTTCTGCACCGCGTCCGTCACGGTCTCGAACGCCAGCTGCAGCCTGCTCGGCACGCGATTGCTGACTCGGCGGGCCATGTAGAGGCCCAGGCCCAGCACGATCACCCCGGCGAGCACCGTCGAGAGGATCGTGTCGTAGTTGAACGTGATCCCGAGGAACTCGACGGTGTGGTGCACACCGACCTCGATCTCCGTCTCTGCGGCGAGCGGGCGGGACGCAAGGCCGCTCATGCGCGGCGCACCTCCTTGTACAGGCCTCCGAACACGCTGCCCATGACGATCACCTGGAACACCGCGAGCCCCACGAGGACGACCCAGCCGTCGGGCTGGTAGAGGAAGGCGATGCCGAGGGCGACCGCCGAGACGAGCATCAGCCGGCGGAGCACACCCAGCATCAGCTTCCGCTTGTTGGGATCTCCTTGCTTGATGAACTCGCCGAGCGAGCGCTGCACCATGCGGCTGTTGACGCCCCCGAGGCCGAGACCCACGCAGAGCAGGACGCCGGCCACGGCGTGACCCGCCACGGCCAGCCCGATGAAGCCGAGCACCCCGAGCACGGCGGCGGCCACGAGCGCGCGCTGGAAGTTGCGGGCGGCCGATCTGAGCGCGACCTGCATGCCCTCAGGTGTTTCTGCGCTCATGGTTCAGAGGATCCTCTTCACGATCGACCAGGTGGACAGGACCGCGGCCGCGACTCCGAGAGCGAGGCCGAGGAACACGAACACGTGCGGGGCCGAGGTTCGCTCGTCGAGCCACCAGCCGACACCCACCCCGAGAGCGACACAGAACGCGCTGAGCGAGCCGATGCCTGTCAGGGCCCCGAACATCGCGAAAGCGCCGCGCTCCGGCGGCTTTTCTCGGTCTGCCATCGGGGACGGCAGCGTAGCAGCCGGCGAGGTGACCGCGTCCCTGCGCACCGTCGCCGACGGCAGCACGGGCCGCGAGCTCACCCGCATCGCTGCTGGTGAGTGCCGCGTGGGTCCGGCTGCGCCCGGGAGGACCGCGAGGGACATCTGATCTCGGCCTGTTCGGTCGGGAACGGGTTTCTTCCGGTGAACGCCCACCACCGCGGGCGCTTGTGAAAGGTATCACAAACCCTCGCATGGAGCCAAAATGTCCGACTCCTGCCTGACCCCCAGGTGCCCCGGTCAGTGCCTGCGCGCCGCCCGGAGGCGCGGCAGGTTCATCACGACGAACGCGAGGATGGCCAGGGTGGCGGCCACCCCGATCACCAGCAGGGGGCCGTCCACGAACGTTACCGCGACGGCGCCGAACGCCAGCAGGGCCGCCCAGAAGTACATGATCAGCACCGCCCGAGCGTGCGAGTGCCCGATCTCGAGCAGCCGGTGGTGCAGGTGCTGCTTGTCCGGCGCGAACGGCGACCTGCCCGCCCGCGTACGCCGGATCACCGCCATGATCAGGTCGACCAGCGGCACCGCGAGAACGAGGAGCGGCAGCAGCAGGGGCAGCAGGGCAGGGACCAGGTCGGCCCGCGAGAGCGGCGCCGGGTCGATCTTGCCGGTGAGCGTGATCGTGGACACGGCGAGCAGCAGCCCGATGAGCATCGACCCCGAGTCCCCCATGAAGACGCGTGCGGGGCTGAAGTTGTGCGGGAGAAAGCCCAGGCACATGCCCGCCAGCGCGGCGCACACCAGGGTCGGCAGCAGGGCCCTGTCGATACCGTGCAGGTACGTGAGCGTGTACGAGTACATGAA
This sequence comes from Actinomycetes bacterium, assembly GCA_050743265.1. GTDB lineage: Bacteria > Actinomycetota > Actinomycetes > JBOGEN01 > JBOGEN01 > JBOGEN01. The sequence goes on along the minus strand of JBOGEN010000057.1, from coordinate 1,844 downwards.
GAACGCCGTCGCCGCGATCCCGGTGATGCCGGCCGCCAGGCCGTCCAGGCCGTCGACGAAGTTCACCGCGTTCACGCACAGGACGATGAGCAGGATCGTGAGCAGCACACCCTGCTGCGCGTCGAGCACCAGCGTGCCGTACCGCGGCACGGGCAGGTAGAGCAGCTGGATGCCCTGCAGCACCATGACGCCCGCCGCGAGCACCTGGCCCGCGAGCTTGGTGACCGCGTCGAGGCCCCACCGGTCGTCGATCGCGCCCAGCAGCAGGATCAGCGTGCAGCCGGTGAGCAGGGCGAGCGCCTCGCCGTCGTCGTCGAACGTCCGGGAGAGGAACGGAAGACGGCTCGCGAGCAGCAGGGCCGCGGCCAGGCCACCGAACATCGCGACGCCCCCGAGGCGCGGGGTCGGGATCGCGTGGACGTCCCTGTCACGTACCTCGGCCATGGCGCCCCAGCCGAGCGCGAGCCGGCGTACCAGCGGAGTCAGCAGGTAGGTGACCGCCGCGGCGACCAGGAGGACGAGCAGGTACTCACGCACGGATCAGCAGCCTCACGACCACGGGTAGGCGGGTCGGCGGGCGACCAGCGCGGTGACGGCGCGGCCGACCTCGTCCGCGGCGGAGCCGTCGTCGTCACGGACGGCCCGGCCGATGAGCCCGGCCACCTCCTTCATGTCCGCGTCGGTCATGCCCTGCGTGGTCACCGACGGGGTACCGACGCGGATGCCCGACGCGGTCATCGGGGGCTGTGGGTCGAACGGGACGGCGTTCTTGTTCAACGCGATGCGTGCCGCGTCGGCGCGCCGCTCCGCCTCGCGCCCGGTGACCCCGGTCTCGCGGAGGTCGAGCAGCGCGAGGTGGGTGTCCGTGCCGCCGGACACGGGTCTCATGCCCTCTGCCGCGAGCCCGTCGGCCAGCGCCTGGGCGTTCGCGATGACCTGGCGGGCGTACGTGGCGAACTCGGGCTGCATCGCCTCGCGGAGCGCCACGGCCTTGGCCGCGACGACGTGCATGAGCGGACCGCCCTGCGTGAACGGGAAGACGGCCTTGTCGACACGCTGGGCGAGCTCCTCGCGGCAGAGGATCATGCCGCCGCGCGGGCCGCGCAGCACCTTGTGCGTGGTGAACGTCACGACGTCCGCGTACGGGACGGGTGAGGGGATCGCGCGCCCGGCGACCAGGCCGATGAAATGAGCCGCGTCAACGAGCAGCCAGGCCCCCACCTCGTCCGCGATCTCGCGGAACGCGGCGAAGTCGATGAGCCGGGGGTACGCCGTCGCGCCGCAGATGATGACGGTGGGCCGGTGCTCGCGGGCGAGGTCGCGCACCTCGTCGTAGTCGATGAGCTCGGTCTCCTCACGCACGCCGTACGAGACGACGTCGAACCACTTGCCGGAGAAGTTCACCGGGCTGCCGTGGGTGAGGTGGCCACCGTGCGGCAGGGACATCGCGAGCACGGTGTCACCCGGGTTCGCCAGCGCGGCGTACGCCGCAAGGTTGGCCGACGCGCCGGAGTGCAGCTGCACGTTCGCGTGGTCCGCCCCGAACAGCTGCGTGGCACGCTCCAGCGCGAGCTCCTCGGCACGGTCCACCTGGTGGCACCCGCCGTAGTAGCGGCGGCCCGGGTACCCCTCGGCGTACTTGTTGGTGAGCGGTGTGCCCATCGCGTCGATCACCGCCCGGCTGGCAAAGTTCTCACTGGCGATGAGCTCCAGGCCGTGCTGCTGACGACGGAGCTCGGCGTCAGTCAGCCGCGCAACGGCAGGGTCGGCTTGGCGAAGTGATGCATTATGGTCGAGGCTCATTCGTGCTCCTGGTCGATCTTCTCCACTCGGCGGCTGTGCCG